>CAZUTJ010000101.1:0-4674 GCA_964622875.1 uncultured bacterium | reverse complement strand
AAAAAAATTACAATAAAGCGCATACACTATCGGACTTTGATGCAATGGCCTAAAACCAATAGCCATAAGCGTAAATGTTCAGTAAACCCCGTGTTCTAGTGAGGTGATTTCTCGCCCCATGTCATTCTCCGGCTTGATCCCCAGATCGAATCGGAGGACAGAATTAGAACAATATAATATAACTATAATTGGATTGCCCGGTCAAGCCGGGCAATGACGGGGTTGATTGAATATTTGCCCGATTTCTGCAATATTTACACGCTGCGTTTTCAGTTCATGAATGGTTACGAAAGGGTAAAAAAAGGGGGTAATATTAAGTAATGGAGCTGGGCCTTAATCATGAGTAAAATAGATGTTGTTTTAGGATTTGACTGTGAAACTGATATTGGCAGCTGGACCCCTTTTTATGAGGGACTTGTTCGGGGGACGCCGGTTATTCTTGAGCTTTTGGACAAGCATAAGATAACCGGCACTTTTTTCTTTACAGGTGATAGTGTTAAAAAACATCCTCAAACAGTTCTTCAGGTTAAAGAGGCTGGTCATGAAATCGGATGCCATACTTTGTTTCATGAAACGGTAGGTGAGGCAATTTTTGATATCCCGGGCATGTCGCCGCTTCTCCCTGAAGAAGTGGAACATAGGCTGAAACTAGCCACTGAATGGGTTGAGGCTGGGTGCGGCCTAAGGCCGGTTTCTTTCCGGGCGCCGCGTCTTTTCGGCTCTACGGTAATGATTAATGCCCTGGAAAAATTAGGCTATCTAGCTGACGCCAGCTATCCGATGTATTATTTCCGGAAGCAACTCAGGCCTTATCATCCGGACAAAGATGATTGGGCAAAAACGGGAGATTTGAGGATTATAGAACTACCCAATTTTGCCGACCTGTCTATGGAGTCAGTCGATCCGTACGGCCGCGACCTGGACCAGTGGCCCTTATTCCGGACGGAAGGGGCTGAGGCCTTGTTTGAACATCTAGAGAGTTTTATTTCATATAGTCAAGAGCGGGGTATTGACCCGTTTCTTTGTTTTTATTTTCATCCCTGGGAATTTCATCCTATGCCCCAGGGCGAAATACATTACGGCGAGGGTGCGGTTAGGCCCGACCGTTTTCTGGTTAAAAACTGCGGGGCCTATGCGGCGGAGCAGTTTGATTTACTTTTGCAAAGGTTATTGGAAAAAGGGGCAAATTTTTTACAGGCCAAACAAATGGCGAAAAAGGCGTCCTGTAAAGCTCAGGACGCCTGATTACACAGATTAACAGTAGATTACACAGATTACTTCAAAAGAAAATCTGTGCAACAGGTATAATGAAAATTATACCAGGAGGGTTAAAGGAATGAATTATCTGCCGGATGTAGAGTATAAGGAAAGGATGAGAAAATTTCAGAAGAATATCAGGGAGGCCGGTCTGGATGCGGCTCTGGTGCATAGCAATGAGTCTGATTTTGCCAATGTTCGTTATTTGTCCGAATATTGGCCTACCTTTGAAGCAGGTGGGGTATTTGTGCCGGCTAAGGGAAGCCCGGTGCTGATTATCGGACCGGAAAGTGAGGCCTATGCCAGAGGCCGGAGTAAAATCCAGCGTATAGAAAAAATGGTAGAATACCGCGAGTCCGCCGACCCGGAATATCCGGGTATTTCGGTAGCTACCTTTAAGGATATCGTTAAAAAGGCTATCCCGGCCGGGAAGATAAAAAAGCTGGGGCTGGTGGGTTATTCTATTATGCCGCTTCCGGTGTATACGAGCCTGCGGAAAGACCTCCCCGAGGTGGAATTGATCAAGGCTGATGATACCCTGATAAACCTACGCCTGATCAAAAGTGATAACGAGCTAAAACTGATGAAAAAGGCATTTAAGATTAGTGAAAAGGCTATTGAAGCTATTCTGGCTGAAATCAGGCCGGGGATGACCGAACTTCAGGTTATTGGTATCGCCCAGCGGGAAATTTACCGGCACGGCGCTGAGTACGAAGGCCATGCCCTGTACTGTTTTGCCGGCCCGGCTACTAATAACGCTATCTCGCGCCCAACCCACCGAAAAATACGCAAACGGGAAGTAATTCAGCTTGGTATTGGGGCCCGGGTAGGGGGATATTCATCCAGCGTTGGTCTGCCTATCTCCATTGGCCCGCTTCCGGCCCGGCAGAAGAGACTGGTTGAATTTGGTCTGGAGGCCCATCTCAGGACCGCAGAACTCATAAAAGTCGGCCAGCCTGCGGCTGAGGTGGTAGCCAAATACGAGGAATTCGTTACTAAAAGAGGATTTAAAAAGTACCTGCTTTACGGCCCCTGTCATGGCATTGGCATGATGGAGGTGGAAAGACCCTGGATGGAATCCACATCCAAATACCTTTTGCAAAAAAATATGACTTTTCAGATAGACACATTTTTCTATGATCAAGATTTCGGTCTGCGCTGGGAAAACGGAGTAGTGATAACTTCCAAGGGAGCGAAGCTTCTCTCCGGTAAATTCCGGAAGGTAATTGAACTTTAAGAGTAATTGTTCAAGGTTATAGCCACTAAGGCACAAAGACACAAAGAAAACGCTAAGATTACAAAATGATTCTTTTCGTAGCCACTTAAGGTAGAGGCTGTTAGTTAGGCTGTTAGACTGTAGGCTGTAGGCTGTTAGGTTATATTCTATGCCCTAGGCCCCAGGCCTTATTTAGCCTAAGTAGTTACTAAGTTTCCTTGGCGTCTTGGCGCCTTAGTGGCCAAATAGTTACAGAACGGGAGATACCTATGAAAAGCGGATTTGCTTTTAATCCTAGGATTATTCGCTCGCCCCGGTCTGACTATTATGGGGCTGAGCTGGAAGGGGCCCTTCAGGCCTATCCGGAAAGCTATCTGGATGAGATTGCCCGGGAAGGTTACCACGGTATCTGGCTGCATGTGGTCCTGCGGGAGGTAGCCCGGTCTCATCTTTTTCCCGGAGACCCCGCTGGAATTCCCCTGGGAACGAAGGGGTCCAGGATAGAAACTTTGAACCGGCTGGTAGAGAAAGCGGGTAAGTTTGGAGTTAAGGTTTATCTCTATCTCTGCGAACCCCGCGGTTTTCGTTCGGATAGTCCTTTCTGGAGAGTCCACCCGGAATTAAAGGGTCAACCCACCGAATTTCGGCATCTTGGCCCGCATTCCGGTAAGTATTTTGCCCTCTGCTCAAGTAACCGTGAGGTAAAAGAGTTCCTCAGGGAGAGCACCTTTAGCTTATTTAAGGAGGTGCCGGGACTGGGTGGTCTTTTTCTCATCACCGCCTCCGAACATCATACTCACTGCTATTCACATTTTCCCAGAAAGATGAAAGATTCTCATATGGGAGACTGGGCCCGGGAAGCGGCTCGGCAAGGATTTTCTTGCCCTCGTTGTGCGGTAAGAAGGCCGACCGAGGTAGCGGCAGAAATCATCAGCCTGATTAACCGGGGGGTAAAATCAGCGTCTCCAGAGGCGCATGTTATTGCCTGGACCTGGAGCTGGTCCATTCTGGAGCCTGATCCTCAAAAAGAACTCATCAGTCTTTTACCCAGAGATATTATTTTAATGTCGGATTGGGAACGGGGCGGGCAAAAGCAGGTTGGGGGAAGACGCTATCCGGTAGATGAGTACAGCTTCTCTTACCCTGGCCCTTCTCCCCGGTTCAAAGGGCATCTGGAGGTAGCCCGGAAAAGAGGAATGCGGGTAATGGCTAAGATCCAGATCGGCACCACCCATGAATTAGTCTCTGTCCCTTACCTTCCCCTGCCTTTTTTGCTGGCGGCCAAGATGAAGAGACTAAAGGAATTCGGGGTTGACGGCTACCTGGGATGCTGGATATTTGGGGGGAATGTTTCACCGATGAGTAAATTAGCCGGTAAAATGTCCCGCTTACCTCAAGTTTCCGGACCCCAGGCAATCAAAGAAATTGCTCAGGAAGAGTTTGCTAATAAGAGTGCGGGGGCGGTAGTGCGGGCCTGGCGTAAATTTTCTACCGCCTGGCGGCATTATCCTTTCAGCATTCCCCTTCTTTACTATGGGCCTATGAACTATGCCCCGGCTTATCCACTCTCACTTAGTGACAAAAAAGTATCTCCTCTGGCTTCCTGGTTACCGCTGAAGCGGGATGCTAAAGGCCATCTTGCTGTCGGGGATAGTCTTGATACCTGGCTTAATCCTTTTAGCGCCGAGACAGTTATCGGGGCCTTTCAGGAATTGTGGGAAGAGTGGGAAGAGGGGATAACAATTCTCCGTGAAGCCCAGGACAAAGATAGCCGGAATCAGCGCCTTGAGGAAGAGCTGAATTTAGCCTGTCACATCAGTTTATCTATAAGGAGTACTATTAATATTGTCAAGTTCTATATGGCTTTGCGCCGGTTTCATAAAGGCAAGAAGAAGAAAGCCGGGAGCCGGATGCCGGTGCCAATAAGAAAAATCCTCAAAGAGGAGTTGGAAATAGCTACCCGGGACAGAGAGCTGGCGAAATTTGATAAACGATTAGGCTACCATCCCGAGGCCCATACCCATCTCTGGATCCTCCCGGATCTGGAATATAAAATCTCTCTTCTTAAGCATACCCTTTAGGTTATTAGGCTGAAGGCTGTTAGGTTATGCGTAACCGTTCACGGTTTACAGTTATCGGTTCACGGTTGAAAAAGCCCAATAAATTGGGCAACTACAAAGCAAAAATCATTACTAAGAAAA
>CAZUTJ010000100.1:0-4691 GCA_964622875.1 uncultured bacterium | reverse complement strand
TAAGCATAACTATATCAAACCTGTTTCTACTGTCCAGCGATGGGGGGTAAAAGCTGTTTCCAACTTTAATCTATCCATAATATTTTCATAAGATTCCTGCACAAAATTTACCTTTAATCCAATGCTTTCTGATATTTCTTCTTTCAGAGAAGAAGCACAAGTATCATCTTTATTTAACCATGAAGAGTAAATAGTTAAGGAAGGGTTCTTATTATTTTTTACTATCCCCTGCCAGAGAAGGAGATTTTTCACTTTATCAAGCCGCCGCGCTAATTTCTCCAGGTTAATGACTTTTTCCTCTCTTTTTTCGGTTCTCAGTTTGATAATATTTTTGCGGCTTTCTATTTCTCCCTTCAGACGGGGAAGAGAAGAACCACAGGCAGAACAGGGTGAGAAGGTAATCCCTTCTGTTATTAAGAGTCCTGTTCTGTAGCGAATCAGACAGGTGCCGCGGGTGTCAAGGTGAGTAAGCACTATCTCTCCGCTTTCGTTTTCTTGAAGCTTTTTCCCACTAACAGGGTCTATAATTTCTATGTGATGGAGGTCGGGGTGAAAATGGTACCCGTTTCCCTCAGGGCATTCTCCCCATCCTGTCTTTGCTTCCGTCAGGGAAAAAGAACGAATAACTCGTGTTCCTCTTGTCCTGGCTAAGGTCATAAGTTCCTTTAAGCGTAAGGCCATTTCCTGAGAAGGAGATTCCACTCCTCCCAGTACTATTGTGGTAAGACTTTCAATCTTTACCTTAAACTTTATAGCAGCCTGTAAAATGATGCAGGCATAAAGAGGAGACGCAAAAAGGACTTCTGCTTCCATATTTTCCATAGCAGTGAGAATTCTTTCTATGCCCAGCACTCTACCGCCACCGGTTTGCAAAACAGTGCTGCCAAGTTCCAATCCGGCGTAGAAAACCTGCCAGAAAGCCAAATTGGGACCGTAACTTAAGGCGTTGACTATAGTATTGTCCCGGTCCAATTTCCAGAGATCAAAGAGTCGCCTGCCGGCTTCCTTTATTCTTTCAGTATCATAAGCAGTAATTACAAGTGGTATGGGAGCAGATGTAAAGTCCCCGATGTAAAAAACCTGTGATAGTTGATAATCTTTACTGTTAGCAGTTGCACCGTTATTTTTTTTTCGAAATAATTTGTCGAAAAAGGATTTTTTCTTCGCAGGTTTCTTTTCATCTGTTTCTCTCAAAGGTGCCAGCATAAACCTGAACAGACGGCCACCTTGTGGTTTCTTCAGATCTTTTAAGTCGGTAAAAGGAAGTGTCTGAAGCCCGTCAAGACTATTTATATCTTCGGGGCGAAAACCTCTTTCCTTAAAAAGACGGCTATAGTACGGATGCCTTTCCATAACTTCACTGGAAAGAAAATTCTTTAGCTCTCTTAGCTGCCAGTCTGTTAATGCTTTTTTATCCATTGCTTTGATTTTATTCCATTTCTTCATGATCTCTCCCACGACACAGACGCTGGACTTCAGTGCCCATTTCCCTTTTCTTCTAATGTCTATGGTCTACTGTCTGGGTCTTTCAATCTTTTCCTCAGACCCTGGGTCTATTGTCAATGATTCTTTTTTCTTTGAGTTCCGTTTCCATACCCAGTTGTTTAAGTATTTCAGACACAGGTTTAAAAATAATATCGGAAGGAGCTACCTCTGTATCTCTGATTACTTTTTGCCTGAGGTCAGCTTTCAGTTTTCTCAGTTCGACTCCCTCTACAGGGGCAATATAGAGATAAATTTCATCCAGATCAAAGGGGTCATTGTTACGCTTCCTGAGCTCTACCTGCCACTCCGCTACCTGGGGATGACCCATCAGCAAGGGAAAGAAGTTGTTCAGGTTAACCAGTGTGCCCTTAATTTTAGTGAGATTAAATTCCTTAAACTCTGATTTCCTCTGGAGATCAGCGCTAATGCGAGGAACAGTGCGACCACAATTGGGGCAGGGTTCGTATGTGATGCCTCCCTTGGCAATGTCCCCTGTGCGGTAGCGCAGCACACAGGTGCCACGCCAGTCCAGGGGAGTGCAGACAATTTCTCCTTCTTCACCTTCTCCAACGGGCTCTCCTGTTCCCGGATGAACAATCTCTATCAGCGCCATATCAGGATAAGTGTGATAGCCAAAAGACCTCTCAGCAGGGCATTCTCCCCAGGCTGTCCGGGCCTCGGTAAGTCCATAAGTTGCCAGGATAAGAGGGTCCCTGGCCCCCATCTCTGTCAGTAATGCTTTTACTTTTGTTTTGAGCCCGGGAGGAACTCTTTCGCCACCAAAGATAATGGTGTGTAGAGAAGAGAAATCTCTTTTCTGACGAGCGGCTTCCCGAAACATATAGTAAGCATATCCGGGAATGAGAGCTATAGCTGTAGCTTTGAATTCTTCTATTGCTTCAATAAGATTTTGTGTGCCCATAATTTTCCCGCCACCGCTGCTGAGACCACGAAAACCAGCACTTTCTCCCGCAAAGAACGCTTGCCAGAAAGCAAGGTGAGGCGCATAAGGAAAAGCATTGATAAGGAAGTCTTCAGCAGTCAGTCCAAAGACATTTAAAAGCCTGCAGCCCGCTTCCCCGAGGGCTTCCAGGTCTCGCAGAGAGTAAACAAAAGGAGTAGATTTAGCGGTTCTTCCGGTAGTGAAATGAATATGCACCGGTTTATATTCATAGATTTTCTCCTCTACAAGTCTTTTTCCGCCATATGGAGATAATTTTGCCATATGGCTATACTTCTCAGAAATTTCCTCATCAGGGCGAACAATAAAATCCTTATGTTTTGTTGGCTCTTCATCCGTAGGAGCTATATCTTCCTTATAAGTAAAGGGAATATACTTTAAATCCCCTATTCCTTTAATTTTATACGGGTCAATTTTGTTCTTTTTGAATATTTTGCTGTAGTAAGGGCTGTAAGGATAAATCTGGTTTATCAATAAATCTCGCAATTTTCTTTCCTGCATCTTTTTGATTTCAGCAGCGGGCATCCTGCAAAGCTCTGACCAATTTTCCATCACCTTTCTCCTTTTTTAGTAAATATCAACCAGGGATAGCCTCAAAAACTTGACGCAGGGTGCCCAGGGAAAGAACAATTAAAACTGAGAGAATTACAACAATAACAGGGAAAACTTTGCTGTTGTACCTCTCCTCACAATAGTCCTTCCAGCCATGCATCATATCTACTTGCTGTTTAACTGCTAGCGGTGGCTCCCTGGTCAGCCAGGATACTATTATGGTTACAATGAAGGCAAGAGGAATTGAGACAGCTGTAGTTTTTATAAAGCCCAGGGGGCCATAAAAAGCCCAGTGTATTTGAGTAGGATGCCAGCCGGCAATTTCAATCAAAATATATGGGACAAAACTGGTTAAAAACCCGCTCACCATTCCAGCAATAGCTCCTTCTCTGGTGATTCTCTTCCACCAGATACCCAGAACCACAGGAACTCCAAAAGAGGCGCCGGCTATACCAAAAGCCCACAGAACAGTAACCAGAAGAAAGGCAGGGGGTCTCAAAGAAAGAAGAGTGACAATAATGCCTACTACCAGCATAGTCCAGGAGGATATTTTTAAGAGCTTTTTGTCGTCTACTCCTGGTTTTACTGTTGCATAGAAATCATAAACCAGTCCCACCCCCATAATCATCAGAAGCCCGGCGATGGTTGAAAGACCGGCAGCAATGGCTCCAGCCATGGCCAGAGCCAGCCAGCCGGGACCTGCAAGCTCCCGGGTCAGAATAAAGACTAAGGCATCGGGCCTGATATCAGCTAGAGTTAGCCCTTGCTGTGCCATAAAGGAAGCTGCTGCAAAACCCATAGCAAAGACACTGGTGTTAATCATGCCTACCAGAAAGATACAGATAACTGTACTCCAGCGAGCTTCCTTGGCTTCCTTAACTGTGAAATAACGCATAACAAAGTGAGGTAGCCCGATGATGCCGAAAAAAGAGCCTAAGAAGATACCTACATACCAGGTGGGATGAACCAGAAAAGGAAAGAAGTAATGAGGGATAGTCTCTACCATAGCAGGAACCAGGTCGCCGTAGCCAAGAGGTGGGAAAAACCAGCCTGTAGCTCCTAATGCTCTGAGAATCACCATAAGCGGCAAAATCATAGCAAATAGCATAACAGCGCTCTGAAAGCTCTGGTTATAGGTAACCCCATACATACCGCCAATGGTAACATAAAAAGTCACCACCAGCCCGCCGATTAAAATTCCCCAGAACATTGGAATGCCAAAAAGAATTTCAAAAACAATGCCAATACCTGTGATGTTGGCTATCAAATAGAGAATACTTACCACTAACATGATTGCAGTAGCCATCAGACGTATGTTTTTGCTGTAAAAGCGTTCGCTCAAAAAATCCATAGTGGTAAAAGATTTGTGACGGCGCAGGTAAGGTGCTGCCAGGATGAGCATAGCAACGAAAGAAGCCGTAAAGGCTGTATATACGGCTACAGCAAGGTAAAACCCTTTTACGATAAGCGCAGTCAAGCCAAGAAAGGTAGCTATACTTAAAGCAAGAGAAACCATAGCCAGACCATTATTTATAGCTCCTACTGTGCGGCCAGCCACATAATAATCCGGCAGGTTTTGAGTGAGCCGTTTGCCCCATATTCCAATAGCAATACAAACAGCGATAACTAAAATACCTACAATTATACCTAACCAAAAAATTCCCGGCTCCATAATCACCTCCCAGTATAATAT
>CAZUTJ010000099.1:0-4707 GCA_964622875.1 uncultured bacterium | reverse complement strand
AAATGAAATTCAGCAGATTTCTCTACCATAAAGGGCGTATATATAAAGAACTGTAGCCATTCACGGGGTAGCGCGTCAACAGTTACCTCCCCCTTTCGTAAAGGGGGATTGAGGGGGATTTGAAATACCATCATGACCCGGGTGCCTGGGAATCCCCCCTAACCCCCCTTTGCAAAAGGGGGGAACACATGAAGGCCGTGAATGGTTACCATATATTGTTAAATTGCTATATTGAAAATCTTCAAGGTTAGTCGTCGTGACGGGAGTCACGACGCTTTTACTTGAACCCTTAACCCCTGGAACCCTGAACCTCAATTTATCAATTTATCAATTTAACAGTTTATCAGTTTAGCAATTTAGCAATTTATCAGTTTAACAGTTTAACAGTTTAACAGTTTATCAATTTAACAGTTTAGCAATTTAACAGTTTAACAGTTTACTTACAATGATGCTGATTAGCCTGGTAGATGAAGGCTTCCAGGCGAGTGGTGGCGTTGGTTTGCTCTAATCCGTCGTAGGCGATATTTAAACAAGGCATGCCGTTATAATCCTCGTGGAATCTCTTCAGGGCGGCCACGGTAATCATGCCCATAAGGCAGGTAAAGGGCATCACATTGATCACCCCGGCCAGTCCCTTCTTAGCATAATCAACTGACTTCCCTAAGCTGAGAGCCGACTCTCCAAACCAGAAGGGTAGGTAAGGGCTGGCATTGTTCCAGATCTCTTTTAAGGGCGGTTCCTCGCCGTTACTGGAAACTTCTTCTACCAGACGGGCCAGACGCCTTTCGGAGAATTGTTGAAACTTATCCCGGGCGAAGATACTGAGATAAGCCCGATAGTCTTTCATCAGCCAGTTATATAATTTGAGGACACCATTAATGTGGAAAAGCCATTCGCTAAAGGGAGGCATCCAGACCTCTCCCCCTAAGCTCTCCACTTGATCCACCAGGTAATTGTTGCTAAACTTATTGTTACGGACAAATATTTCTCCCAGAATACCAATTTTAGGTTTTTCGCCTTTTCCCTGGGTCTTAAGCCCGGCAAAATCCTTCGCCAGCTCTTTAAGAACCTTAGTCAAACTTCTTTTCCCCTTAATATCCCGGCAAATCTTCTTGAGATAGCTCTGATACAAGCCCTCAGCTTCTCCCTGATCAACTTCATAGGGCCGATGCTCGCGGGTGATCTTATCCAGGAGATCAACCACTACCACTCCCTCCCAGACCCGGGCAAAAGCCCGGCTGCTCAACCCCATATCCCTTTTATACATATCCTTATTGCTTTGATTGGGAGAAATAATCGGAACCTCTTCACAACCCAATTCATCCAGAACCAGTCTCTGGAGCTTATGATACTGTCCGAACCGACAAGGACCATTAGCCGTAGGCATAAAGAAGGCCGCTTTTCGGGGGTCAAATCCCGGACTTTTGACTGTCTTCACCATATCACCGGTAGTGATAATAGCCGGATAACACTCTTTTCCTGAGGTAAACTTTCTCCCCCATTTCAAGGTCTCGGCATCTGATTCCGGAAAAACTTCTGCCGGCACCCCCTGAGACTCCAGCACCGATTTCCAAACGAAAGACTGGTCTCCCATCCAGGGGATGTAAACAGTACGCTTTGATTCCCGGTCAAAGTAAGCTTCTTTCTTCTTCTTGAGCTTAGCTTCTTTCTTCGTCCGCACATTATCTATACTGTCCAGAAAGGCCTCACAGCGGGTTATCGCCCCGACATCAGCGCTATGCTCATCTATCTCAATCTGCAGATAAGGTTTATCTCCCATTTTATCCCGGAAGAACCTGGTAATGAAGGAATCCGGTCCGCAGCCAAAATTAGTAATATAAAGAACTTGTAGCCGCTTATCTTGACGAACAATTTCCGCCGCACTTAAAATCTTCTGCCCATACTTCCAGTACATATCAGGAAACTCTGCCGAAATATCAACTGCGTCCAGAGGAAGATAATCCATAGGAATAGGCAAAGCTCCTAAATCCCTTAATTTCTTGGGAAGATTGAGATTTATTCCCGTATCACATCCGTTATAAGGCCGAGAAACGATCACCACCGCTGGTCTCTTTTCATCTAAAGAACTGAGAACCTCTCGGCCGCGAGCCTGAATAACTTGATAAAAATCATCCTGAGCTTTCTCGGCAGCTCGAATAGCTCTTTTTACCTGACCCCCTTTTTTACCTAACCTGATGGCTACTTCTTTCAAAGAAGCATTAAACAGCTTACCCTTCCAGCCAAAAGCTAATACCGGATCGATAACTTTAATTCCCTGCTTTTCCAGGTCCATGGCCGAACGGATAAAGCAAGAAAGAACCTGAACATAAGGGCAGGCAAAGCTTTGCTTTATCTTCAGGTTAGATTGCTTCATATTAACCAGGGTGGGAAGAAAAATATAATCAATTTTTTTCTTCATCAGATTAAGAACATGCCCATGAGCCACCTTGACCGGGAAGCAAGTCTCCGCCACCACACTTTCCAGTCCCTGGTGGATAGTTCTCTTATTGGTGCGGTCCGAGAGGACCACCTCAAACCCTAATTCCCCAAAAAAGGCTTGCCATAAGGGATATAGCTCATGAAAAACCAGGGCCCGGGGAATACCTATCTTAGCTGAGGGAGCCGGAGCCGAGGCCGAGGGATGATAGGAGCCAAAGAGGAGCTTTTCCCGTTCGGCGAACAAGTCGGGAATATCGGCATTTTTCTTCTCTTTGCCTACATTATATTTCTCACAGCGGCTTCCATAAAAGAGAGAGATATCTTTCCCCACCCTTACCTCACGAATCTGGCAAAGATTAGGACAGTCCGAGCACTCAAAAGAACGAAGTTCGTATTTAGCCTGAGCAATGTTTTCAAATCCCTTAAACCGACTTTCATTAATTCCTGCCCTTTTACGATTTTCCCGGGCACATAAAGCTACCCCAATGGCCCCGGTAACATCATTGTGAGGAGGCACGGATATTTTTTTGCCCAGCACCTTTTCAAAGGCGGCTACCACTCCCCGGTTGAGAGCCACTGCTCCCTGGAAAAATATATTATCTCCAATTTTTCTATTCGCTACTACGCAATTCAAATAATTATCCACGATAGAATAAGAAAGACCGGCCACTAAATCTTCTTTCCCGGTGCCTTTCTGCTGATGGGAAACCAGATTAGTTTCTATAAAAACAGTGCATCTTTCTCCCAGGGAAACCGGACAGGTAGCCTGAAAAGCTAAATCTCCAAACTCTTTTTTAATGTTAATGTCCAATTTCTCGGCTTGTTCTTCCAGGAAAGAGCCGGTGCCGGCGGCACAGACTTTGTTCATCTCAAAATCAACTACCACCCCTCCCTCTAAACTAATATACTTGGAATCCTGTCCCCCGATTTCAAAAATGGTATCTACCTTCGGGTCTATAGCCGCGGCTGCGGTAGCCTGAGCAGTAATCTCATTTTTGACGATATCCGCCCCGATAAAATCCCCGATTAAATAACGACCGGAGCCGGTAGTTCCCACTCCGAGCACCCGGCAAAAACTACTTATCTTTTCCCCGATATCCTGTATTCCCTGACGCACCGCCTCCAGGGGCCGGCCAGCCGTCATCAGATAACACCTGGCAATCATCTTTCCTTCTTCATCTATGGCTACCACATTGGTGCTGATAGAGCCGACATCAATGCCTAAGTAGCAGTCCCTAGTTGCCAGTCCATAATCCCCGCCTAACAAGGGCTGAGTGCCGGGTGTTGGGTGCCGGGTGTTGGGTGATAAAGGATCCAGTCCTTTATGAGTATCTTTATGGGTCTTGAGATAATTATCCATATCTCCCAGACCCCGGAAGCTTTTTCCCGGGCCCTTTTCCCGGGAAACAAAAATAGCTCCTATAGCTCCCATGGAGGCATGGTGAGTGGGGATAATCAGCTCTTTTTCCTCTGCCTCTAAAACATCCTGGAAAGCTTTAACCATGCCCTTATTAACGGCCACTCCTCCCTGGAAAATGATCGGCCTTTTAAAGGTTTTTCCTCTCCCGATGCTACTTTTGAAATTTCTGGCCAGAGCATAGCAAAGCCCGGCCACAATATCATAATCGGGCGCAGCTTCCTGCTGGAGATGAATCATATCAGTTTTAGCAAAGACACTGCAGCGTCCGGCAATGCGGGGAGGATGCTGGGATTTGAGAGCCAAATCGCCAAACTCTTCCTCAATAGAAAGACCTAAACGGGTGGCCTGCTGGTCCAGAAAAGAACCTGTCCCCGCGGCACAGATAGTGTTCATAGAAAAATCTTCAATGATCAGCTTTCCCGAGTTGGATTTAAGAAGAATGAGCTTGGAATCCTCACCCCCCATATCAATTATCGTGCGCACCTGCGGATAAAGATGCTCCGCCGCTTTGGCCTGAGCAACAATCTCATTCATGAATTCAGCCCCGAGAAGCTCAGCAATAAGCTTCCCTCCCGAGCCGGTAACAACCACCCGGCCGATGCTCTCTACCGGATAACGCTTGAGAACTTCGCTTAAGATTCTTAAGACTGTCTGAAGCGGCTGTCCCTTCATACGGGTATAATGATCCTCAAGAATCTCCCCCCCCTCACTAAGAAGGACAGTATTCAAGCTGACCGAACCTACATCTAACCCCAGATCTACTTTTTTATTTTTTGCCGACACTTTTTCTCCTCTTTAAGAAGGAAACATTTAGCCACGGATGAACACGAATGAAATCAACTAAGAAT
>CAZUTJ010000098.1:0-4752 GCA_964622875.1 uncultured bacterium | reverse complement strand
GAACTTGTTTCAGCATCTATTTGAGATTCCGAAACAATACTGAAATGAATTCAGCCCCAGGCCCGGAATGACCTTGTGGCCAGAAATTCGACAACTTGTAATGACACGGAGTTTGACTAGAGCTTTTACGTTTCTATTCACTCTCTTCATTTTCCGGGACTCTGGGAGAGAATTACTTTACTTTGACTCTCCTGTTTTTCTAGTAGCCAGCTCTAGCAAATCCCGGGTGATGGCGGTATTGAGACGCTGTTTTAATTCTTTTAAGTTAGCTTTGTCGCCCTCAACTACCTGCGCCTTTAATATCTTACCTGTCTTCGGCTCTACCAGATGCACATCAACTCTTATGCGAGAATCTACCTGAAAGGTCAGGCCCAGGACCATTATTTGCGCGCCGAGGAGTTTGCCAATTTTTATGGCCTCGGCCGGATTGACATATCCGGACCGGTTGAGCTCTATCTCTTCAATAATCTTATCTATCTGCTCCCTTTCTACTATGGTATAGCGGTCATCCTGGGCTAAGGTCAGGGACAAATCGCGGGCATAATCCTTACCCCACTCTATAAGTTTTTTGTCTCCGGCCAGATTACTGAATTCCATAACCGCTATGGTCCTGGGTTTACCATGCCAGTTGTCAACCATCTCCGGTATTATCCGGTAGGCAATAGTAGCAGCAACCTCCTGCAAAGCTTTCTTGCCGGCTATCTGCTCAGAGAGATCAACGGCTGCGGATGTTCCCCGCTCAATAGCTAAAATCCGGCCGGTCCTGCGATCTATGGCCCGCAGTTCCACCCGGGCCTTACAAGAGACAAGATTACCTCTACGCAGGGCAAATTCACTGAAAGCCTCGCCAATAAGCAGGACATCTACCTTTTCTATTTTTTGGGGTATCTCAACATCGGCATTTTTGAAATATTCTTTAGCCCAGTCGGCTAAAACATCTCCTTTCTGGCTGAGGACAGTAAAACCTGCCTTTTTGAGATAGTAAATAACCTCAGTCTCAGCGGCTGGGTCAATACTTACCCCGCCGAAGTGTCTTTCCACAATAGATACAGACACTTTAGGCAATTGTTTGCCTTTCATCTTGAGTTTAAGAAATTCAAGTCGGTCTTCAGGAGAAACAACATCGGCCCGGGCTATCATTGACAGACCTTCTTCAGAAATAACCTTATGCACCCTTTTAGATATCTTGTCAGCAATAGTACCGAGCTTTTCTGCAAGGGCGCCCTTTACTACCTCGGCCTTAACTATTCCCGTTTCCGTAGCAATGACCTTGGCTACAATAACCATTTCCTCATCAATAATGAAGGCGCGGCCAACAACCAGTATCTTGGCCCCGGCCAACTGTCCGACCTTAGCTGCCTGGGTTTCATCCACGATGCCGGAAAGACTTAATCCGATTTCCGCCAGTATCTTATCAAGTTTCTCTCTCTCTACCACTTTGAGTTTAGGGTCCGAGGAAAGTTCTGCTTCTATCAAGGAAGATACTTTACGGCCCACAGAAGCAATCCCTTTGTCCCTGGATTCAAAATCAAATACAGCTACCGTGAGCTTCTCTGTATCTGCATAGGCAGCACCCTTGAAACCACTAAATCCGGCCAGACAGTAGAACAATACAACCAACAACATCCCTATGCTTCCCATTTCCCGAATTTTCTTTTTCATCTTCAGTTTCTCCTTTCTTTGTACACCGCAACACCCTATTCCCCCTCACCCTATCCCTCTCCCTCCAGGGGAGAGGAGCGAGTTTTTCAATTCACCTCCTTCTCTGCCGTTATCTCTATTCCGAGATTGGTAAGGAGTTGGGAAAGGAAGCGAAGACTGGTTTCCTCATCCTCCTTAAACCGAATCTGGCAGAGGATAATCTGGCCCTGGCCCTGTTCAATCTTGACCAGAGCGCCGGGCTTAATGAGCATCTTTACCCTTTTACTCCCCTTTAGATTCAGGAAGTTTTCCACACAGAATATCTCTATCTCTTTTACATCCTCCTCGGTAATTCCCCAGAGAAGGGGGTTTCCCCGGTTAAAGCTAATCCCCCCTTTAATAAAGGGGGGTGTAGGGGAGATTTCCCCCTCAAAGCCAGGGATTATTTCCTTGAGGAAATTCAGGTTTTCCCTGACCAAGCCAAAGACGATAAGGGTGCCCCCTCGGTGGACGAACTGCTTCAGGCGCACTTGAAACCTTCGCTCTTTAAGTTGAGCCAATTCCCGGTCAGCGCAAATAATGGCCAAATAGAAATCATCTAATTGGTGGGGACGGCGAGGGCCAGCTACTCTCAGGGAGTCCAGGAGCTCCATCATCTCACTTTCCGGGCCTCCATAGATGGCTGCCGGTCGCAGCCGTTCCTGTTTCATAAAGGCATAGCGGATAAGGTTTTCTAAAAGCAGGCGGGCGGCGGGCTCTTCTTTGAATTTCTCAACTACCGGCAATTGACAAAAAATGAATTTTCCCAGTCCGTGGGGAACTTCTATCAGGGAAGAAGCGGTTTGTTCGGATGAATCTGCCCGGACCAAGGCCCGGAAATTTCCTTTTGGTAAGACATAAGGATAACCGGCGCTGAAACCTTTTCTTGTTCCTTCTCCGCGCCAATTGGATAAATCGCCCTCTTTTATCTCCTGAAAAACCGGGTGGCCCCAGGCAGAAATCTTTGGTGATAAAAGAAACTCGGGTCGGGGAGGGGCAGTTCTATTTACGATTTCCAATACCGTCATAAACTGAGGCGGGTCTTTATGCGCAAAGCATAATACGGTCAGACCGGCACTTACTTTTTCTTCCAGGATCGGCAAGGCATGGTACAGGTGGCCGGGAGAAAGGGTCTCGGGTCCGATAATTATTAAGTCTCCCTGAAAGGTCTTTAAGCTCAGCCGGCTTTTTAAAGAAGTAAAAGGTAGGTCCAGATATTCAAAAATCTCATTTATGCTGCCCTTAGTATCAATAAAGCCCACTATTTTGCCGGAGAGTATATTTTTAATATTTTGCGGAATATCCTGGGGGAAAACAGAATAATGAAACTCCTGCCTTAATCTTTCATTTTCTTGCCCCAAACTTTTCTTTTCTTGCTTTGAATTTCTTCTTCCCTTTGTAACAACATGAAGCTTCCAGGCAAGCTCCGTTCTTCTCTTTACCTCAGGCATTTTGAGTCGGATTTTTATACGGTTCTCCCGGCCGGATTTTAATTTTATTTCTTCTCTGCCCCGCTCAATAATGGCCGGACGAACCAATGTCTGCCAGCAGATGACAACCTCAGCGTCTTTTGACCAAAACCCCTCTATAAGGATGGTACGTTCAATCTCTTCTCCTGAGAAAAAATTGCGGCCGAGTTCCCTAACGGACATAGATAAAGAGGCCGCAGCCGGCCTGGGCGAGAAGAAGGAAAATGCCCCAGTCGAAATCAGGAACATAATGCTGCAGACAAGCCGATACTGTATTATACGACGGCCTTGTTTACGGGTTTGCTTGCCTGTTTGCTTATGAAGGGGCTGACGGATGTTATGAAGAATCATAAAAATCATTTTTCTTATACCTCTTGTCTCATATCTGTTGATTTTCCAGCTTGCTCATATTTAGGTCCTGGACCCGGATAGTAACATAGATAGAATACACGGCATCTTTTGTTCTTAATCTACCCAGTTTTACTCTCTCCCCTTCAGAAACCGAAACGCTTGTTTTTAGGACCGTCCCATTCAGAGCCACACGCACCAAGAGGTTAATTTTACCATCCGGCCTTAATTCAGGCAGGCATTGATACCGATAAAGAGTTTTTTCTGCTTTAGATAAACTGTCCAATTTAACATTAACCTCGTGGCCGGAATAGACCATAATCACGGGAGAAGAAACAACTTCATCTATCTGGCCATGACACAGAATATTAAACCAGAGAAAGACCGGGCTTTCCTCATCGCCAACTGTTTCTTTCCAGGTCTCCCGGCTGGTAAGTCCGAGTTCAATTTGTCCGTTACTGCTTACCACCCAGCGAATGGTTTGTGGAAACATCTCTTTTACTGTGCGGAAAAGTTTTAACTGCCTCCTGATGACCGGTTCGCTTGCCTCTGCAGAAACAATATAAACCGGCCTAATTATTTCTGTCCGGTCGGGAAGTGTCCGTGTTCGTTTCTGCTCTCGGTTAAGCGCAGTTCGCAGACTACTTATCTGCCGGTTACGGTGATAGAGTATTCCCACAGACAGGATAAGCAAGATAGCCAAGGCCGCATTCAGGGACAAAGCAAATCTGGGTATAAAAACTGGCCCGTTCATCAAATGTGCCGATTGCCTTATAGGCCCTGATAAAGGTCTCCTGAGACAGATCATCGGCATCCGCATGGCTGTTTGTCATTTGATAAGCCGTGTAATAAATCTTCTCTCTATACCTAATGACCAACTTTTCAAAAGCGCTTATATCACCATCCCTGGCCTTCTTGATTAAAAGACTGTCCTCAATCTGTTGTGTTGGCGGCAATGGTCTTTTATCCCTTCATTATATTAGACAAAATTCCCAGCAAAATCTTTCACTTTTTTTGTAAAAAGCCGCATTTAAGCAAGTCAAGGGCAATCTCGTTCTCGCCATCCGAAGAACCTTACTTTCCAATCTAGAGTAAGTATTCAGTCAACACCGTCGTTGCGAGGCCTGATATTCATCAGAATACCCCGTCAGACCTTCGGTCTGCCACCCCTTTATTATTAAAGGGGAATAAGATAACCCTCCCTACGGTCGGGAGTGGACAGTGAACAGTTTACAGTAGCTGAATTTATTTCATT
>CAZUTJ010000097.1:0-4753 GCA_964622875.1 uncultured bacterium | reverse complement strand
CGGGAGACCATGCTTCCACCTTCGGAGGAAACCCGGTAGCCTGTGCGGCCGGGGTATAGCGGTACCGGGGTAGCGGTAATGGAGGCCATCTTAGAAGAGAACCTGCTAAAAAACGCTGTGGATGTAGGCAACTATCTCCAGCAAAGGCTCCAGGAACTAAAACAGAAGTATAGTTTCATCAGGGAAGTCCGGGGAAGAGGGCTAATGTCCGGGATAGAGCTCAGCTTTGCCGGAAAAGAAGTAGTCCGGGAATGCCTGGAGAGAGGCTTATTGATTAACTGCACCGCAGAGACCTCCGTCCGATTTCTACCCCCTTAGTCATTACCCGGGAGGAAATAGACAAGGGAGTGGCTATCCTTGATGCGGTATTGAAGAAGACCTAACACTTGCACCTATGGGGGGCAAGTGCTTTTGACTCCTTGGCTCCTTGAACCCTTTGCCGAACTGTGGTAGAGGGATATCTTGTTTTTTTAACATTGTTGTCAATAAATTAGTATTGTGTCCCCCTGTTGTCCTATAGAAATTGTGTGTCTATATTGTCCCGGCATAGGGATGTTCGGAGGGGGTCTTACCTACCCCTGAGCTAAACCGTTGTAAGCTGTTCTGTGTGTTTAATGTGTGATTTAGGCAAGCGAACTACTTCTAGTTTTAACCTGTATCCTAGGTAGTGAAGAATATCTTCCACAGTGTTAAGATTGGAGAATTCTCCTTCCTCTATTTTGGAGATATACTGTTGAGTTACACCAATTTTTTCTGCCAGCTTGGCCTGAGATAAGTTGTGTTTGATGCGATATTCAATGATCTTCTTCACAACGGCTGCCTTTTGACTTATCAAGTCATAACGGGATTTAAAGTTTGTATCCTTCTTCATTTTTTCTTTGATATAATCATCCACTTTTCTCATAATTCATCCCTCCCCTTAATTTCTTCTCTTCTTACTTTGGCAATCCTTATTTCCTTTTCAGAGGTTTTTCGTGTCTTCTTTATAAAACCATTGGTGAGTATTATCTTTTCCCTATGGAAGAAGAATAAGATTCTGATCTACCCCTCTTTTCCTTTAAACCTTAGTTCAAATATGCCGTCTCTAATACTATCGGTATGAGGATAACGCAGTTGGGGGCCAAATTCCTCAAGTAATTCTTTCTTAAAGATGAATTTATCTTGTGTGCTTTCATCTAAAGAGTCAATGAAATCTTCTGCTGGTGATTTACCATCTGCGGTCTCATAAAAAACACAGGTATGCTTTCCCATAAATCCCCTCTTTTTAAATTATACAACTTTTTAGTTGTGATGTCAAGGGAATCGGGGGACACCATGCCTATTTCTCTTTCTTCCCTGCTCTCTGGCACCTTTTTGCCTCTTCCCTGCTTACGGCCCTTTTCTCACTCATTCTTGATTCCCAGGCTATCTCCCTGCCTGTGCGGAGCACGCAGACAGGTATTCCTGTCCTTATGTTAGGAGATAACCTGATATTTTTATATGAGGCAATGATATAATTTCATACAGATTTTCGATGAGGCAATTCGCAGTTGACCCTGGGGACTAAGATTTGTTAAAAAAGGTAAATCAGGAGGCTTGCAGCAAAATGATAAAAAAGCATGAAAAAAATCCGATTATAAAGCCGGCTGATGTCAAGCCCTCCAGGGAAGGATATAAGGTCCTGGGGGCATTTAATCCAGGCGCGGTGATGTTCGGCGATGAAATCTTTTTGTTATTGCGTGTCGCTGAATCATGTGAGCCGAAAGAAGGTTATATCCGGATCCCTGTTTATAAGTTTGAGGCCGGCAGGTCTTATCCGGATATTATGGAATTTAGAGAAGATGATCCGGATGTTTCTTTAAAAGACACCCGGGGCGTTGTCTATAAAGGGGAGGATTGCTTATCCACTTTAAGTCATATCAGACTGGCCAAAAGTAAAGACGGAATCAATTTTGAAATCGAAGAAAAACCGTTTATCTATCCCGTAGATGAGACGGAAAAATACGGGTGTGAAGATGCGAGAATAACCTATCTGAACGGAAAATATTACATAAATTTCACAATTATTTCAGAGGATTCCTGGTCAACGGCATTAGGAGTTACGAAAGATTTCAAGAGCATTGAGAGAAAAGGGATTATTTTTCATCCCGAAAATAAAGATGTGGCTATTTTTCCCGAAAGGGTCAACGGCAAATATATAGCTCTGCATCGTCCCAATAATTCCGGTTTTGGAAAGGCCTCCATCTGGTATAGTGAATCTCCGGACCTTATTCACTGGGGCAATCACAAATGTATTGCCCGTCCCAGAAAAATGATGCGGGAATCAATGAAAATAGGAGGAGGAGCCCCACCGATCAAGACATCCGAAGGATGGCTTATTATTTACCATGGAAAGGGCGATAACTCTTTGTATTCTTTATTTTGCCTTCTTCTTGACTTAAAAGAACCGTATAAAATAGTCAAACGGGCCGAAACGCCTCTTCTGACTCCGACGAAACCCTTTGAAACCGAAGGCTTTTTTAGAAATGTTGTTTTCTCTAACGGTGTTGTGGAAAAAGACGGCAAGGTCTATATATATTACGGCGCTGCCGATGAATCAGTGGGGCTGGCTGTAACGGATATTGATTCTCTGCTCGGGAGTTTTTGATATAGGGGCTTGTTTAATGAAGATAGTAATGGATTTTCGCAAGTACAGCGGTGTGATAGGGGGCGTAGAACAGGGCGTAATTCAAATTACAAAACATATTACCGCCAATGGCCATTCGATTGTCTTGCTTTGTAAAGAGAATATACTGGATAAAGTCAGGAATCTATTTGCTGATGTTGATAATCTTAAGATAGCGCCTCTTCAGGTAAACACTCATATAATGACCCGGAAAAATGTAGTTATGGATTCCACGGCTATTCAGGATATTGCCGAAAACGAAGGGGCGGATGTAATTCATTTTTACTATAATTGGGGCTTTCCCGTTCGGAAAAAGGTGCCATCTGTCCTGACCGTACACGATGTAATACCTTTTACCTTTCGTGAAGCTCAGGGGTTTTTTAATAATTTCGTTAAATATAAACCTGGCATCCGAAAGGCCTGCCGTTTAAACGACATAATTACCACGGTATCCGAATTCTCCAGACAGGATATAGCCGAAAAAGTCGGTGTGCCTCTAAACAAAATAAAAGTTATTCACAACGGTCTCAGGGGACTCTATCCTGCCGACAAGGGGTTTGAGGACAAACTCAGGGAGCGGTTTCATCTTAAAGACAGGTTTATCTTGAATGTGGGCGGGATACATGAAAGAAAGAATATCGTTCGTCTTATATATGCCTTTTCCCGGCTGGTAAATCAGGAGGGCTATTCCGGCAAATTGGTAATAACCGGAAAGGTTGCCGGTGCTCCTTATCAGGACAAAATGAAAAGAATATGTGATAAAGCAGTCAGAGAGGCAGGCGTGGGGAAGAGAGTGCTGTTTACTGATTTTATCTCTGAGAGAGAGCTCGATTTTTTCTTCAGACGGGCAGATTTACTTATATATCCTTCATTGTATGAAGGATTTGGGATACCGGTTCTGGAAGCTATGAAAGTCGGCCTGCCGGTTGTTACTTCCAATCTTACGGCCATGCCAGAAGTAGTAGGCGACGCCGCTGTTTTAATAGATCCCTATAGTTTGGAGAATATGACGGCCGCCATGTCTAAGGTTATTCATGACGACAGATTAAGGGAAGGGTTGAAGCAAAAGGGTTTCAAGCAAGCGCAGTCATTTACCTGGGAAAAGACCTCAAAAGAGTATTTGGACATCTATGAGGAAATATCTATGTCTTGCCGTATAGAGCATAAAACACTTTCCTAACTTCCTGAGTTTCAAAGTTAGCCAGGCCTAACTTTCATAATTCTCTTTCTTCCCTGCTCTCTGGCCCCCTTTTGCCCCTTCCCGGCTTATGGTCCTTTTCTCACTCATTCTTCAAGACTTTTTTTGTGTTTTTGATTGTCTCTGACGCTTGGGTGTGGTATATTAGGAGCAGAAATGTTAGGATACTTGATTTTATTATTTACGGTAGTTCCAGTCGTAGAGCTGGCTCTTTTAATAAAGCTTGGGCAGCATATAGGAGTTAGCTATACTTTGGCTATTGTTATTCTTACCGGAGTAGCGGGGGGCTATTTGGCTAGGTCTCAGGGGCTGGCGACACTACGCAGAATACAGGACGATATAAATAAAGGCGTAATGCCTGCTGATAAAATATTTGATGGAGTTCTGATTTTTTGTGGAGGAATATTACTTCTAACACCTGGTCTGATTACTGACCTCATAGGTTTTATGGCTCTGGTGCCATTTACCAGGCGCTTAATTAAACTTTGGCTTAAACGGAAAGCAGAAAATATGATTGCTCAAGGGAGGGTTATTACCATTACTCCCTCTAAAAAAAAATGGGATTAAGGGGCTCGAATTTTACCATTGACCGAGACTTTTTGGCATAAAGTATAAAATTCAGGGCATCAGAATTTCCATAAATTGACTTTTAGACGATAATGTGGTAATTTGATAATGGGAGGGAATAAGCGAGGGATGTCTTGCCCAGGTTCATTAGTGTCTAAAGGGGAGAAAGCAAGGTGAAGATGAGGCATTTACTCTCTATTGCCGATTTAAGTCGGGAGGAGATAGGGGAGATTCTGGGTAAGGCCGGAGAGCTCAAGGAGGCTCGCCGGAAGGGGAGCGAACCTTTGCTGTTAAAGGGGAAGGCTTTAGCGCTCCTCTTTGAGAAACCCTCGCTGCGGACGCGG
>CAZUTJ010000096.1:0-4757 GCA_964622875.1 uncultured bacterium | reverse complement strand
TTTATAAACTAAACCTTTGTATTATAAGCAAGTTGGAACCATTATAATAAAAAAAAGAGGCTTCTACTATCTACCGGTATATATAAGCCTGGCAAAAATGAAGTTTAACAGATTTCTCTATGAATAAAGGGTGACTAGAAGGGACTTTCCCTTATATAACTACTGTATCATTTTGGAGAAGAGCCATATTTTAAAGTCTAGGATTTTCAATAAAAGGCACTTTTCCTTGAACCCTTGAACCCTTTGCCGAGCGTAGCGAGGCATATCTTGTCCTTAAGGTTCTCCTCTGCGAACTCTGTGTCTTTGTGCTTCGGTGGTGAAAGCTTTTTGGGGGAAGAATGATGGAAGAAGGCGCTGTTTTGCTAAATACGGATTTGCCGGGTATAAAACTTTTTAAGAAGGGGAAGGTGCGGGATATTTATGTCCTCGGCGATGAGCTTCTTCTGGTGGCTACCGATAGGATTTCTGCCTTCGATGTTATTCTTCCTAACGGTATTCCTCGTAAGGGGAAGATATTGACCGGGCTGTCGGAATTTTGGTTTGGTTTTACCGGCAACATTATTGGGAACCATTTAATAACTACCGACCCGGCTCTCTTTCCGGAAGAGCTGCAAAAGTATGCTTCTATTCTCGGGGGACGGTCCATGTTGGTCAAGAGAGCGAAAACAGTGCCCATTGAATGTGTCGTCCGGGGCTACTTAGCCGGGTCGGGTTGGAAGGAATATCAGGAGAAGGGCTCCATCGGCGCTATCAGACTCCCTTCCGGTCTCCGGGAGGCGGAGAAACTGCCTGAGCCGATTTTTACTCCCGCTACCAAGGCTACCTCGGGACATGATGTTAATATTACTGAGGGAGAGATGGTGGAGCTAGTGGGACCGAAAGTGACCGAGGAGATGAAAGAGAAAAGCCTGGAGATTTATAAAACGGCTCACGAATACGCCCAATCTCGGGGGCTAATTATTTCCGATACTAAATTCGAGTTCGGATTTAGGGATGGGAAACTCCTTCTTATAGATGAAGTTCTTACTCCGGATTCTTCGCGCTTTTGGGATAAGAGCGATTACCGTGAGGGGCGATCACCAAAAAATTTTGATAAGCAATTCGTCCGCGATTATTTAGAAACTGTGGATTGGGACAAAACTCCACCGGCTCCTTCCCTTCCCCCGGATATTGTTCAGAAGACCGGCGAAAGGTATCAGGAAGCCTTAGTTAGGCTATTAGGCTGAAGGCTTGGAGTGAGAGTGTAAGTGAGAGTGTAAGTGTAAGGCAGGAAGGGAAGGTTGAAGGTTGGTATTTCACTCACACTCACACTTGCACTTATTGGTGCTTGGTGCTCTAACAAGGAATCTTAAACCCAAAATAGGAGTTAGCTAATGACCAGAATTGTTTTTATCGGGGCTGGAAGTTTGGGGTTTACTCGTGGTTTAGTCAGGGATATATTAACTTTTCCCGCTCTCAAGGATGCTACGCTTGTCCTCATGGATATAGATAAGGAGCGTCTGGAATTTGCCCGGAGGGCGGTAGAGAGCATTGTGGAAAGGGGCGGATATCCCGCCAAAGTTGAGGCCACTTTAGATCGAAAAAAGGCGCTTAAGGGCGCTGATGCGGTGTTGTGTACTATCCTGGCCGGTGGAGTGCAGGTCTGGCGGCATGATATTGAAATCCCTAAGAAATACGGGATTGATATTAATGTGGGAGATACCCGCGGCGTTGCCGGCATCTTCAGGGCTTTGCGTACCATACCGGTAATGCTGAATATTTGCCGGGATATGGAACATTATTGTCCGGAGGCTATTCTACTAAATTATACTAATCCCATGGCTATGTTATGCCGGGCGATGCAGAGGGAAACCTCTATTAAGGTTACCGGACTCTGTCACAGTGTTCAGGGCACCGCCGAGATGCTGGCTAAGTGGATTAACACTCCCATGGAGGAGATCACCTATGTATGTGCCGGGATCAATCATCAGGCCTGGTATATTGAGTTCAAAAAGAACGGCGCCGATGCCTATCCCTTAATTCGCCAGGCGTTGAGGAAGAAAAAGATCTACCGGGAAGAAATCGTGCGCAATGAGATGTTCCTGCATTTAGATTATTATGTGAGCGAATCCAGCGGCCATAATTCAGAATACAACTGGTGGTTCCGCAAGCGTCCTGACCTGGTCAAGAAGTACTGCCTTCCGAGCCAGGGTTGGAATCCGGGAGAATATGCCTATATCCTGAAACATTATCTGAAAGTTGAAAAGACCTGGAAGAAGGAAATAAAGAAATGGTTTGAGGAAGGGGCGCCTATCTCTTTAGAAAGAGGCCACGAATATGCGGCCCGTATTATCAATGCCTGGCAGGGCGGAGAGCCGTTTGAATTCAACGGGAATATGCCCAATACCGGAATTATTGCCAACCTCCCACCCGATGTATGTGTGGAGATCCCGGTTCTGGCCAATCGGCGTGGCTTCAATTCTATTCATGTAGGCTCTCTTCCTCCCCAATGTGCCGCTCTCAACAACATCAATATTGCCGTGGAAGAAATGGCCGTGGAGGCTGCCTTGAGCGGAGACCCAACCTTGACATTTCAGGCGGTGGCTTACGACCCCTTAACGGCTGCCGTTCTCTCTCTGGCGGAGATCAAGAAGATGGTCACTGAGATGCTGCGAAAAAATCAAAAACATCTACCGCAGTTCAAGAAAATATAGCCGTTCACGGCTTGAAATTAGAAATTAGAAATTAGGGAGAATTGAGTACATTCATCTTTCTAGCTTCAATGTTCCGTGAACGGTTACAAAAAATCTAACCATGGAAGTTCGTAATTCCGGGTTTCTGTGGTAATCAACTAAAGGAGGTAAATTATGGTTGCGGGACAGGAAACCGGTTTAGGAGAGCAGGGGCGTCAATCTCGAATGCAATGGTGGCATGAGGCCAGGTTTGGCATGTTCATCCATTGGGGGCTTTACAGTATCAGGGGACGACATGAGTGGGCCATGGAAACGGAGGCCACTCCGGTCGCCGAGTATGAGCAGTTAGCGAAACAGTTTAACCCCAAATCCGACCCGGCCCGGGATTGGGCCCGGCTAGCCAGACGGGCCGGGATGAAGTACCTGGTGCTGACTACGAAACACCATGAGGGTTTCTGTTTGTTCGACACTCAATATACTGACTATTCGGCCCCGAAAGTCTGCGGACGTGACCTGGTGGCCGAATATGTGCAGGCGGCTCGAGCAGAAGGGCTGGGGGTGGGATTTTACTACTCGCTGATGGACTGGCGCCATCCTGATGGCGCTCGCTGTGCGGAAGATGAGACTGCTCGCCAAAGTTTCGTCGCCTACATCCACGGTCAGGTGCGAGAGCTGATGACTAACTACGGCCAGGTTGATGTCCTCTGGTATGATGTCAACTGGCCGCTTAGTGCCGAGGGATGGGAGTCGGCGAAGCTGAACCGGATGGTGCGGGAGCTTCAGCCTAAGATTATGATCAACAATCGTTCGGGGCTGCCGGAAGACTTCAGTACCCCGGAGCAGGAGATTCAGGCCGCCGGGGAAGGACGGGCCTGGGAGGCCTGCATGACTATGAATGAGAGCTGGGGTTACCATAAGACTGATGATACCTGGAAAACCCCGAAACAGCTCCTCAGGAATCTCATCATCTGCGCCCGGGAGGGAGGGAATTATCTCCTCAACATCGGTCCGCAAGCGGATGGTTCCATCCCCAAGGAGTCGCTTCGTATTCTGAACAGCGTGGGCGCCTGGATGGATAAATACGGTCATACCATCTACGACGCTGAGCCATGCCAGGTGAATTGCTCACGCTTTGCTGACTTTACCCGCAAGGGAAATACTCTCTACGTTCATATCTACTTCTGGCCGGGGAAGAAATGGGCCCTCGGCGGTCTGGGTAGTGAGGTAAAATCAGCGCGGCTCCTGCCCTCAGGCGAACCGGTGAAGTTCGAGCAGAACGAATTCTCCCTTCGCTTTTCGGACTTGCCCGAAGAGGCGCCTGACGAACTCATAACGGTTCTGGAGCTGGAGTGCACCTCGGTCCCGAAGCAGGATATGCTCTTCGTCCGCAAAAATATGCCGCGCCGGAAAGTATAATGAAGATTATGCCAGGAGGTCTAAGGTCATGATGAGATCTCAGGAGTTAGTTGACAATTTGCTTCGGGGTAGAAAGGGGGAGCGGGTGGGGCTGATGGATTCTCCCTGGGCGGAGACCATCGCCGCCTGGGTGGAGCAGGGCTACTCTACCCGGATGGTTAATAAGAAAAT
Organism: uncultured bacterium; assembly: GCA_964622875.1. Lineage (GTDB taxonomy): Bacteria > NPL-UPA2 > NPL-UPA2 > NPL-UPA2 > JAADIA01 > CAZGXS01. The sequence goes on along the minus strand of CAZUTJ010000096.1, from coordinate 498 downwards.
GGGGGAGAGACGTTGGCGTCGAGAGGATGGCCGGGATGAGGAAGTTAAAGTAGCGGGTGAATATGAGGAGCCCCTTCCTGCCTGGGAGCATTTTGGCTATGATATGGTCGGGGTCGGCCCCGGCTTTGATGTTATGCCCCGGAAGGGTCAGAGTGAACTGTTGGAAGAGACGGATGAGTGGGAGGTAAGGCGCAACGGCGCCGGGGCGGCCCTTAAATACTGGAAGCATAAATCAGGGACACCTGAGCACATTGATTTCCTGATGACCTCCCGCGAGGTCTGGGAGCGGGACTATCGTCCCTACCTGCTTGAACTTGACCCCCAACGTATCCAGGTAAAGGAGGCCAAAAAAAGTCTGGAGCTAGCCACTAAGGCCGGGGTCTGGACCTATTTCGGGCAGATGTTTGTGTGGGAGTTAATGCGCCAGAGTATGGGTGATGTGACTATGTATGAGAGCCTGATCCTTGACCCTGATTGGATCCACGACTTCAACCGGGT
>CAZUTJ010000095.1:3376-4757 GCA_964622875.1 uncultured bacterium | reverse complement strand
CAAAAACCAATAACCAACATAATACACCGGGAGGGAATAAAGATGGAAGAGAAATTGGCAGTAGAGGGGGGAAGAGCGATTGTTGAGGAAGAATTGCCTACCTGGCCCTGGTTTAGTGAGGAGACCATTTCCGCCGCTATGGAGCCTTTAAGGACAGGCAAGATCAATTACTGGACCGGACCCAAAGGCAAAGAATTTGAAGAGAAATTCGCCCGCTGGAATGGTTCTAAGTTTGCTGTCTCCACCACCAACGGCACCAGTGCTTTACATGTAGCTCTGGCCGGGCTGGGGATAGGCCCGGGCGATGAGGTGATCGTTCCCTCCTATACCTTCATCGCCTCTTCATTTTGTATCCTCCAGGCCGGCGCTATTCCGGTATTTGCTGATGTGGAGAGAGAGACCCATTGTATCGACCCGAAAGATATTGAGGCGAAAATCACTGACCGGACAAAGGCCATTATCTGCGTTCACCTCTATGGCAATGTCTGCGCTATGGATGAGATTCTCTCAGTGGCAAAAAAGCATAATCTTTACCTGATAGAAGATTGTGCCCAGGCCCACGGCGCTCTTTACCGGGGACAAAAGATAGGCACAATAGGTGATGTCGGCGCCTTCAGTTTCTGTCAGTCCAAGTCTTTCACCACCGGCGGTGAAGGGGGAATGATCACCACTGATGATGAAAGGCTAATGTGGCACGCCAAATCGTTCCGGGACCACGGCTACGATGTGGAAAAAAGGATGAGCCTCATGGAATTAGAGGGCAAGCTCCCTTATGTCCATAAAATGATAGGATACAATTATCGCCTGACCGAGATGCAGTCGGCTATAGGTCTAAAAGAGTTAGAGAAGTTTGATTCCTGGAACTTAGCTCGCCGGCAGAGGAATGGTTCGCTGCTCATGGAAGAACTCCGGGATTGCCCTCAGGTCCTGCAGTTGCCTATTCATAACCGGGACGGAAAAACCAACGGTTTCTTTGTCTTCCCCGTGGTTTTGGACCTGGACAGGATAAGTTGCACCCTGGAGGAATTTAAGAGGGCCCTGGAGGCCGAGAAGGCTCCGGTATGGCGTTGTTTCTGGCCGCAGTGTTATAAGGAAAGGGCCTACCAGGAACATAATGGGTTTGGCCGGGTCAAGTTTCCTTTTGCCTCCAAAGAATATACCAACCCCGATTCCGTAAAATATGATGAGGTTGATTGTCCCCAGGCCGCCTGGCTGGAGGAGAGGACATTTATTACCCTTTGCCATCCCCGCCTGGAGGAGAAACATATGAGATTAGTCGGCCAGGCCATTAAAAAAGTGGCCCGGGCTTACGCCCTCCCTGCGGTCGGGAGTGGACAGTGAACAGTGGACAGTGAACAGTTTGCAGTTTACAGTTTACAGT
>CAZUTJ010000095.1:0-3276 GCA_964622875.1 uncultured bacterium | reverse complement strand
CAGTTTACAGTTTACAGTAAAAGTTTGTCATTGCCCGGCTTGACCGGGCAATCCAGACACTTTTTCAGCAATTTCACCAGGCTTATAATTTATGTTCACCAGCAAGTATTCGTGGTAATCAGTGTCTAAATTGCCGGTCTTTACTCTGTCTGGTGCACTGGTGTTTTTATAGGGGTCAAGTTATTGATGTTTGAGGTGGGTTTGGGAAGAGAATTGATTACCCCGGCCCGGGGGATTCCCCTGGCCGGGTACTTTAATCCCCGGCCGAATAAGGGAGTGCTTGATGAACTGCAGGTGAAGATTGTCCTTATCAGAACCGAAGGAGTTGTGGCCGGAATAGCAAGCTTTGACCTTATATATATCCCCTCGGATATTATAGAAAATATAAAAGTTCGTCTCAGGGAAGGGAATATTGATTTCGCGGATAATATTATCTACTCTGCTACTCATACCCATAGCGGTCCCTATGTAGCTAATTTATTTGGGGTCGGGAGAGATGAAGAATACGCTAAATCTCTGGCCGAAAAAACGGTCCTGGCTCTAAAGCAGGCTTATGCCAATTTGTCGCCGTCCCGAATATTTTACGGAAGCCGGCCGGACAATCCCTTTGCTTTTAACCGCAGATACTTTATGAAAGACGGAACGGTAATCACCAACCCCGGCAAACTTAATCCGGATATTGTCCAGCCGGAAGGAAGTGTGGATAGAGAGATAGGTATAATTCTTCTAGAGCAGGAGGGGAGAACAACCGCAATAATAGTTAATCTAGCTAATCATACTGATACTATTGGTGGAGATAAGGTCTCGGCAGACTGGCCGGGACAGATGGAGAAATATATCCAGGAGGAGCGGCAGAACCGGGTCCTGGTAATAACCCTCATTAGTCCCTCCGGAAATATTAATCATGTTGATATTAGCCACAAAAAGGAACAGACATCTTATGACGAGGCCCAAAGGATAGGAAAGGGATATGCCCGGATTATACTTGACACCCTTCCTCACCTGAAGGAGCTTCCTTATAGAAAGCTGTCTGTGGCCAGGACCGAGACGCTCATTCACTGCCGGAAGGTAGCGGCAGAAGAAATGCAAGCGGCAGAAGCGGTTCTGAAAAAGAAAGTCGGTCCTCGTCAGAGCAACCTTACCAGCGAAGACCTGGCTAAAGGGGACCGCCTGGTAAAGAGGTTTTTTGCCGAAGAGCTAATCAGATTTAAGAGATTATCCAGCGGAAAAAAAGAGAAGTTTTTACTTTTAGGCCTCAAGATAGGAGAGGAAATAGTCTTAATCTCTCTGCCCGGAGAGCCCTTTACCGAAATAGCTTTAGCTATAAAGAAGGGCTCCGGTTTCCCAAAAACATTTCTCGTCAGTCTGGCTAACGGCACCTGCGGGTATGTACCTTTAAGAGAGTGTTATGAGAGGGGTGGCTACGAGATTCTACCCACCGTGGGCGGGGGAGTAGAGAGGACCACAGCCGAGGTCCTCATCAGCGATGCTCTGGGTCTATGCAAGAGGTTAAGAGGTTGAGAGGTTAAGGAACTTTAAACCTTAGTAACTACTCAGCCACAAAGGCACAAAGCCACAAAGGTAAACAAGGGAAGCAACTGCTTCGAAGGTAGAGGGCAGAGAGCAGAGAGGATAGGGCAGAGTATAACCTAACAGCCTTCAGCCTATAGCCTAACTAACAACCCTTAGCCTATCCACCTAAAGTAGTTACAAAAAAGTATAAAAAGAATTATTCTGTAATCTTAGTGTCTTGGTGTCTTTGTGGCCATACCTGAGTATAGTTACAAACCTTACACCTTACACCTTACCAGGGAGGGCAGCAAAATGGCGGTAAAATGGGGAGTTATGGGCGCGGGCGGAATTGCCTATCGTCGGACAATTCCGGAGGGAATAATTAGGGCCAAGAATGCTCAATTGACCGCGGTGCTGGATGTAGAGGAAAAGCGGATCAAAGAGATTGCCGATGAGTATAAAGTGAAAGGTTACTCCAATGAAGAAACGCTGTTAAATGATAAAGAAGTAGTGGCAATTTATGTGGCCACACCGGTACATTTACATTGCCAACAAGTAATTCAGGCCGCCCGGGCCGGAAAACATGTGCTCTGCGAAAAGGCTATGGCTTTGACCGTAGAGGACTGTCAGGAGATGATAGATGTTTGTCGGGAGAATAAGGTTAAGTTGGGCCTGGGGTTTATGATGCGGTTTCATGCCTATCATCAGAAAGCCCGGGAGTTGGTGCGGGAGGGAGCCCTGGGCAAGCCCGTTCTGGGCCGGGCCCAGCTTTCCTGTTGGTATCCGGATCTGGAGGGTGCCTGGCGTCAGGACCCGGAATTAGGCGGCGGCGGTTCTCTGATAGATATGGGCAGTCATTGTATTGACCTTCTGGAGTTCATTTTTGACAGTCGGGTAAAGGAGGTCTCCTGTTTCACGGATACCTTAGTTCATTCCTATCCGGTGGAGGATAGCGCTACCGTCCTCTTGCGGTTTGATAACGGAGCTCAGGGAGTAGTGGATAGCTGTTTTAGTATCCCGGATGCTTCCAGCAAGAACCGCCTGGAACTCTACGGGACCAGGGGAAGCCTCCTGGCGGAAGGGACCGTAGGTCAGGGAGAGGCCGGGGAACTCACTGCCTACCTGGAGAAGGAAGATAAAGGATATGATGCTCAGCAGAGGAGAACTTCATCCCGGGAGGAGAAGATTACTCCCGCACCGATTAACATGTACCAGGCAGAGATAGAGCATTTCTCCCAATGCCTTGAGGAGAATAAAGAACCGGCCATCTCCGGAGAGGAGGGACTCTGGAGTCAGAAGGTGATTCGGGCCTGTTACCAATCGTCCCGGGAAAAGCGAGTGGTAACCGTTAAATAGAGACGCCCTCTAAAGCTCAGGATGTCTGATTACACAGATTAAAAAGCAGATTATATGGAAAATGCTTATTGACAACCCCGTCATTGCCCGGCTTGACCGGGCAATCCAGTTATAGCTACCTTATGTTGTCTGTGTTCATGTCTAGAAATTTCAAAGTTATAAGAGCTTGATAAATCAAGCAACTACAATTCATCTTTGTAGTTACCCAATTTATTGGGCTAATTTAAAGGAATTTCAAAGTTGTAGGGGCTTAATAAATGCAAGAATTCAGTAAACCCTATGTCATTCCGAAAACCCCATGTCATTCCGAACTTGTTTCGGAATCTCATAGATGCTGAAACAAGTTCAGCATGACAAATGAAATAAATTCAGCATGACAAAAATAAGAGTGAGATTGTCAGGTTGCTA
>CAZUTJ010000094.1:0-4783 GCA_964622875.1 uncultured bacterium | reverse complement strand
TTATTGGCCCGGAGAAGGGAATCAAAAGTGCCCGCATCCGTCCACCAACCCTCAAGGATATCATAAGTCATCCGGCCTTTGTCTATGTAGGCATTATTTACATCGGTTATCTCCAACTCCCCCCTGGAAGAAGGATTAAGGGTTCTGATAATGTCAAAAACCTGATTATCATACATATATATACCGGTAACTATGTAATTAGACCTGGGCTTCCGGGGTTTCTCTTCCACGGAAATCAAGCGCTCGCCGGCAATCTCCGCTACCCCAAAGCGCTCCGGGTCCTTGACTTCCTTGAGGAGCACTTTAGCTCCCTCTGGCTGAGCCCAGAATCTTTTCACATACTTTTTTATGCCCTTCTCTATAATGTTATCGCCCAGGACTACTACTATCTTCCCGCCCTCAGCAAAGTGCTCGGCCAGGTTTAAGGCCTCGGCGATACCCCCTTCACCCTTCTGATAAGTATAGTCGATATGTTTCAATCCAAATTCGCGGCCATTTCCCAGAAGCCTGAGGAAGTCACCGGCATTATTCCCACCCGTAACCAGTAGAATATCCCTTATATCCGCCTCAACCAGGGTCTTGAGAGGATAGTAAATCATGGGCTGGGAATAGACAGGCAAGAGATGTTTATTGGTAATCCGGGTCAAAGGCTCCAATCTTTTGCCCAACCCACCAGCCAGGATAACGCCTTTCAGATTATCCATCTCATTTCTTCCAGTCATAAGGGATGTCGTTTTCATAAGGGTCCACCCGAAACTCATCCGGGTTATCGTAATCGTAGAGTTCCGTAGGAATATTTATAATGGCTGCTTCCCCCTCACCAATACACTTAAAACCGTGGTAAACGAGAGGAGGTATCTTCAGGAGAAAGGGGTTGGCTAACTCCATAACAAACTCATTTATCTCCTTAAAGGTAGGCGAATCCTCCCGGCTATCGTAGAGAGCTGCTCTCACTTTCCCCCTTACCGGGGCAAAATGGTCAGTCTGTTTCCTATGATAGTGCCAGGCCTTAACTACCCCGGGCCGGGCCGTAGTCATATAAACCTGACCGAACTTTTCAAAGAGTTCGTCATCGCTCCTCAAAATCTCCATCAGCCTTCCCCGCTCATCGGGGATGACCTTAAGTTTCTTAACCCTTACTCCCTTAATCATAAGCCAGGGGACTCCCTCCCTCCTGCCCACCAGATCTCACTCCGTTTCCTAGCCACTCCTTCTCATTTTGAAATTCCTGGACTTCAAACATAGAAAGTATTGTAACCGTTCACGGAACGTTGAAATTAGAAATTAGAAATTGGGAAGAACAGTACAAAAGCACGTAGGCCAGGTTTCCAATTTCCGGTTTCCAATTTCAAGCCGTGAACGGCTACAAAGTATTTTATACCTTATTATACTGGAACATAAACCGGTATGAAGATAAGGCAACCAACCGTGAACCTGGCAACCTGAGTAGTTACAGTATAACTAATTTCATACCAATTATCAACTATTTCCTTTGAACATCCGGACAAGAATCACCTAAGGTCAGCGAAGGGTTCTATCCCTTTGATTGCACCTCAGCGATTAAAAGATTTCCCTGTTATCTCTTACCCATTTGACCAATCTTTTCACTCCTTCCCGGGGCGATATTTTCGGGGTCCATCCCAATTTCTCCCGGACTTTACTTATATCAGAGATATACACTTTTTGATCGCTGGGTCGCCAATCCCGGAAAGCAACTTTACTCCTTTTGCCGGTTTCTTGTTCTAAAACCTCCAGAAATTCCAGCAGGGAGATAGTATTTTCCGGGCCACCGCCGATATTATAGACAGCGTGTTTTAGACCACTCCCCCAAAATAGATCGTAGGCCTTAACCAAATCTTCCACATAAAGAAGGTCCCGAACCTGCTTGCCGTTGCCATAGATGGTAATCGGCCTATTAAATAAAGCGGCAATAATAAACCAGGCCACCCAGCCCTGATCCTCAAAACCAAATTGCCGGGCGCCATAGATACAACTCATCCTGAAAACGGCTGTCTTCATACCGTAAATATAGGCATATTCCTGAGTATAAATATCTCCTACAAATTTGCTTGCCCCATAAGGAGTATGCCCACAATGGTCAATGGACATTTCTTCTGACACGCCCCCGGTTCCTTCATAAACATAACGTTTCTCCAATTCTTTTAAAGGAATCTGATCTACATTTTCTCCGTAAACTTTATTGGTAGAGCAATATACAAAGGTAGCTTTTGAGCAAACTCTCCTGACGCATTCTAAAACATTTAATGTTCCAAAAGCATTGATACTAAAATCCTCTCCCGGGTTTCTCACCGAAGAGGGAACGCCCGGTTGGGCAGCCGTATGAATAACTAAATCTACCCCATCTCCCAGGGCCTTCTTTACGTCCTCTTCATGGCGAACATCCCCCTTTATTCTTTTGATATTGCGATACTTAGCTAAATAATTCCAATTATATTCTACGCTTTCTTTGTCATAGCCAAATAATTGGGAGCGCCTTAGATTATCCAAAATGGTAACTGCGCAACCCTTTTTAGCATAATATTCTGCCGTGTGGCTTCCCACCATTCCGGCCCCACCGGTAACCAGCACCCTTCCCAACATCCTTAAGCCTCCTGGCATAATATTCATTATGCCTGATTACACAGATTATAAAGCATAAACCCTTTAACCTGGCGCCGGCTAATCATCTTGCAAATATTCTAGTCAAGCCCCGTATCATTCCCGCAATCAGTAAGCGGGAATCCAGATTCCTGCTTAAAACATGCAGGAATGACAGAGAGGAGAACCGGTGTTTACTGAAGCATTGCATCATCTTTCCTGCTCCGAATAATACCTTAAATAGTTACCAAAGTCAACAATTTCTCCTTCCTCAACTAATCCCTGAGCTTAAATTTAAATAAGCAATGGAGAGCCGCCAGACCGTCTTTCCAGCTTATTTTCTTGCCCTCATGGTATCTCCGGCCCCAGTAGGATATAGGAACTTCAAGAATCTTATACCCCTTTTTTAAGACCCTGGCGGTTACCTCCGGCTCAAAATCAAAAGAGACCGCTTCCAGCTCCATAGATTTAAGGATATCTCTCTTAAAAACCTTGTAGCAAGTTTCCATATCGGTCAGCTTACTTCCGTAAAGGAGGTTAGTCACAAAGGTTAGGAACCTATTCCCCCAATAATGGCCGGAAACCGTGAATTTATTGTCTCCTAAGAAACGCGAACCATAGACGATATCTGCCTTCCCTTCCACAATAGGCTGGATAAGTTTATAATAATCCTGAGGGTTATACTCCAGATCAGCATCCTGGATGATCACTAAATCTCCCCTGACTTCCTTCAGGGCCGTTTTTATAGCCTCTCCTTTCCCTCTATTGTGGGCCTGGTAAATTACTCTTATATCTTTACCCAGACACTTAAGCAACTCCTGCGTTCCGTCAGTTGAGCCATCATCTACTATGATTATCTCTTTATCTATATTCACCTCCTGGACCTGCCTTAATATCTCGCCGATGGTGTTCCGCTCGTTATACACCGGCATAATAACCGATATTTTTACTTTAAAATCCTTCATCAGCTTCATTTTTAGGACAATAGGGTGGCTACCTTCTCCAGCACTTCGGATACAGTTATCCCTCTCATGCAGGATAAAGATTCACATTGCTTTTTCCAGCAAGGCTGGCAGGTTAATTCTTTCCGGACCACAAAATTTTTCTCCCCGTAGGGACCATTCCTCTTCGGGTCAATGGGACCATAGAGGCCCACTACCCTTTTTCCCAGGGCTGCAGCTATATGTAAAGGGCCCGTATTTGAGGCTACCATCGTCCGGCATCTATCCAGGAGGGCTATCAATCGGCCCAGGGTAACGGGAGGGAATACCAGCGGATTTGACCGGGAGCGGCACACTATTGCCTTCACTAAAGACCTTTCTCCCGGGCCAGAGGTCAGAATTACTGCCGTATCCTTAAAACGAATCTTAATCTCGTCAGCTAATTCGGCATACCTCTCCCCGGGCCATCTCCTGGTAAATGAATCTGCTCCCGGATGGAGGACAACTATCTTCTTTTCCTCTATCCCCTCGCGCTTCAAAAAGGAACTTATGTATCCTCTCTCTTCCTTCCCTACGGCAATATGGAAAGATACTTTCCTGTCTTTAGCTCCCAACCTTTCGGCAAAGTTTAGATTTTTCTCTATCACATGAGAGACATCACCTTCGCTCACTTTAACATTTGTAAAGATGATGCTTGGCCACTCCAGCCGGGAGCTGCCGGCCTCAAAGCCCAGCCTCAGGGGCGTCCCACTCAGCCCGGCCAATAGCGCTCCTCTCAAATTCCCTTGCAGCTCAAGCAGAACATCGTATTTAGTTTTTCTCAGTCTTTTTATCAAACGAGGGAGAGCAGCTAGCGTCCTGATGACTGACCCGGTCCTCTCAAAGACTATCAGTTCATCCAGAGCCGGATGGCCCACTAATATATCCCGGGACTTCGGCTCCACTACCCAGGAGATATGCATCCTGGGGAACTTTCGCCTAAGAGCATTCAGGGTAGGCAGAGCATGAACAACATCCCCGATGGAACCCAATTTTACTATCAGCAGCCGTTGAAATTGTCGGGGCTTTGTCTGACACCGGCTATTTCCCGGGCTGACTATCTTTTTAATCTCGGCCATCTATTTTTCTTGGGTCCTCCCCTTCTGCAATTCAGACACTGATTACCACAGATATTCACTGATGTTAAGCTATTAGCTGTTAGCTGTTAGCTGTTAGCTGTTAGCTGTTAGCTGTTAGCTGTTAGC
>CAZUTJ010000093.1:0-4787 GCA_964622875.1 uncultured bacterium | reverse complement strand
CATTATCTCCCTATCGCTATCTATCTCCCTATCCCCTTTTCTTACTTGTGCCCTGGGGTACACGCTTTGAGTTTCTTCTTAAGAGCTGGACTATCACAGTTAACTTTTGGTAACTAAACTATTACCGTTTTTTCATAATAGTCATTCAGGAGAAAAGTATGCCGGGGATATTTATTACTTTAGAGGGGCCGGAAGGCAGCGGTAAATCTACCCAGGCGAGGAGGCTTTCTAACTATCTAGCGAAAAAAGGGTTCAGGGTCTTTACCAGTCAAGAGCCCGGGGGAACAAAGATAGGTCTGAAGATAAGGAAAATACTCCTTTCCCCCACCAGCAAAGGGATGGAGGCTATGGCAGAGCTTTTCCTTTATTTAGCCATCCGGGCCCAGCATGTGGAAGAGGTGATCAGGCCGGCCTTAAGGGAAGGGAAGGTAGTTATTTCCGACCGCTTTCTGGATGCCACCGTAGCCTACCAGAGCGACGGCCGGGGCCTGGATCGAGACCTGGTCAACAAACTCAACGACCTGGTCACTAATGAACTCAGGCCGGATTTAACTATCCTCCTTGACATAGAGATCCCCCAGGGAATGGAGAGGGCCCGGAGAAAGGGCCGGGGAGACCGGATAGAGCAAGAAAAGACAGAGTTTCACCAAAGGGTAAGAGCAGGATACTTGAGGCTATCCAGGGAAGAGCCGGAGAGAATAAAGAAGATTAAGGTAGAGGACTCCATAGAGAAAATTCAAACTAAAGTCAGACAATATGTGGATGAATTGCTGGAAAGAAAGATATAAAAAAAGGTACCCGTTCACGGGGTGGCGTATCAACAAGCACTTCCCCCTTTGTAAAAGGGGGGCACATGAGGCCCGTGAACGGTTACAGTTTTTTTAAGAGGTAATTATATATGCCCTTCAGTGAGGTCATCGGTCAGGAACCGGCGCTTAGAGTTTTGCAACGCTCCCTGAAAGAGGGGCGGCCAGGCTCAGCCTATCTTTTCGTCGGTCCCGAGGGGGTGGGAAAGAAGTTGGTGGCCAGACTCTTAGCTCAGGCTATCAACTGCGACCTGTCGGTCCAGACCGAGAGGACCATCGGCGATGCCTGCGGGAGATGTTCATCCTGCCGGAAAATTGCCAACCTCTCTCATCCCGACATGACCTGGGTAAAGCCAGGAGGATTATCACGCCGGATAGGGATAAATAGCATTCGGGATCTGTGCCGGCAGATTTCCTTGAAAGCCTATCAGGCCGGACAAAGAAAGATCTTTGTGCTCACCGAGGCCGAAAGGATGACAACTGAAGCCGGCAACGCTCTTCTTAAAACTCTGGAGGAGCCACCGGCCGATTCCCTTCTTGTCCTCTTAACCTCTCACCCTTCTTCCCTTCCCCCCACCATCATCTCCCGATGCCAGATAATCAGGTTTTCCCCTCTCCCGATAAAAGGTATCCAGGATTACCTGGGGTCCAGATTCCAACTCCCCTCCGCTCAGGTCCAGCTCTTATCCCGACTCTCCGAAGGAAGATTGGGAAAAGCTCTTTATTTAAAAGAGAAGATGGCCTGGGAAGAAAGGAAAAAGGTTTTAGATCTAATAAGCCGGTTTTCCCCTCGCAATGATTTAGAGAAAATCTTAAAACAAGCAGCCGAACTCGAAAAAATACTAGCCAACTTTAAGCGTAGATTAGAAGAAAAACTAAAAAGAAAAGCTGTCGCGGAAAAAGAAAGGGTGCTTACCGGGATTGAGCTTAAGGAATCCAAAGAAGCAAGGCTCGCTTTCCTTGCCGGAGAGTCCCGAAGAAAAATAAAAGAGACCTTAGACACCGTCAGCGGTTGGTATCGAGACCTCCTGGTTCTGAAAGAAGGAGGGGAAGAAGCCTGGCTTATCAATGCCGATCGAGAAGAAGAGCTTCGGGAAAGGGCCAGGACTATTTCCTCTCTTCATATCAGAGCAAACCTGAATCTAATAGAAAAAACCAAGCAATCCCTTGAGCATAATGTTAATCTCCGCCTATCTCTGGAAACGATGTTTATGAAAATGCAGGAGGGATGAAGGAGAAGTGAAAATGCCTATTCAACCACTCAAAATAGTCCAGGTAAAGTTACCGGAAAACGGCCGGTCTCTCTATTTCCAGGCCCAGGAATTTAACCTCAGTATCGGGGAAGAAGTAATCGTAGAAGGGGAGCAAGGGGAAACTTTCGGAGAAGTAATATCCAGGCAAAAATTAACTCCCCGGGAAAACAAAAAAGAACTGCTTCTCAAAAAGGTAAAAAGGCTCGCCGCTCCCCCGGACAAAAAGAGGTTAGAGGAAAACAAGGTTAAGGAGGAGGAAGCTTTCCAGGCCTGCCTGAAGAAGATAGAGGAGGGGGAAATCCCTATGAAGTTAGTTGATGTTGCCTATTCTTTTAACCGCAGTCGGATAACCTTCTCTTTCACCGCTGCCGAAAGGATAGATTTCCGCAAACTGGTTAAGGATTTGGCCCAGCTTTTTAAGGCCAGAATAGAAATGCGCCGGATGGGAGCGCGAGACGAGGCCAGACGCTTGGGGGGATATGGATGTTGTGGCCAACCTCTTTGCTGCGCTACCTTTCTCCAGGAATTTGAACCGGTGACTATCGGAATGGCCAAGGAACAGCGGCTCTCTTTGGACCCGGACCGGGTCTCCGGAACCTGCGGTCGGCTGCTCTGCTGCCTGATGTTCGAATGCCGGACCTACCGGGAACTGGGAAAGAGGATGCCTCGGGAAGGGACCCGGGTAATTACCAAGCAAGGGGAAGGAGAAGTAGTCGATCTTAATATTCTCAAGCGCCTGGTAACGGTGGAATTCGAGGAAGGACAAAGAATAGAATTTCCCTTAGAGAAAATCGCCCGGACCCGGACCTTAAGAAGGAGGAAAGAGAGCGCCCGTGTTCCTTGCCGTAAATCTAAATCCGGCCCTGGATAAGATCATAGCCGTAGAGGGGTTCTCCGCGGGCCAGCCCCTTCCTGATTAAACCTAACCGCCGGGAATGGAAAGAAGTTGTCGGCCGGAGGTTGAATTCAAGAAAGAGCCTCCTAAAATCGCTGGAAGTTCCTCTCCTTCAGGGAATAGAGATAATCATTATCTCCCTGGGAAAAGAAGGGGCTATTATAGTTAAAGGGGAAGCTATCCGGCAAGTGTGTCCTCCCCCCGGATAAAAGCTATCAACGCCGTCGGTTCCGGAGATGCCCTGGTGGCGGGATTTATCTATTCCCTGAGCCAGGGGAAGGAGATAGAAGAGGCCATCCGCTTAGGAGTAGCCGCGGCCGCGGCCAATGCCCTGATCCCGGGAGCCGGCCTCCTGCGAAAGAAGGATATTAAGGAACTGTATCCTCAAGTAAGAATTAAAAAAATTTTATAACCACAGATTACACAGATTATCACAAGATTAGAACTTAAAAAACAAAAAACTTTAACCACAGATAAACACAGGTTCACACAGTTCAGGACACTAAAACGCTATGAATATCTCTTGCTTGATTTTCTGTGTTCATCTGTGTTCACCTGTGGTTTATGCTTTAAATAAAAAAACCCCGCAACTTCCTACTCTCCCGGTCCGTCTCCAGACCAGTACCATCGGCTCCGAGGGGCTTAACTACTGTGTTCGGAATGGGAACAGGTGTGGCCCCCTCGATATAGTCACGGGGAAAAAGAATAGTAGGGGCACATTGCAATGTGCCCCTACCACAAAAATACATAGGGCAAAGGAATACCTCCTTATATATAAATGATCAAGCCGAACGACAGATTAGTACCGGTCAGCTCAAACGATTGCTCGCCTTACACTTCCGGCCTATCAACCTCCTCATCTCGAAGGTGTCTTCAGGGATATCTAGTCTTGAGGGGGGCTTGGCGCTTAGATGCTTTCAGCGCTTATCCCGTCCGAACATAGCTACCCAGCGATGCCCTTGGCAGGACAACTGGTGCACTAGAGGTTCGTCCACCCCGGTCCTCTCGTACTAGGGGCAGCTCCTCTCAAATATCCTACGCCCGCGACAGATAGGGACCGAACTGTCTTACGCATGTTTTTCCACCATTACTGGTGGCATAGACTATATCTTCATCCTCTTTCGAGGAGCCAGCGTATGATAGCAATCACAGTTTGGTGTTTCAATTGCTATCTCACCAAAATTGGATCAGTCGTTACGGGGGCAAGAACACCCTTGCTATTCAAATAATCCTCAACACTTTTTGCATTATTGAGTTTCTTCTTTGAATAGTTTAGGGTGGCAAACTTATCAACCAATTTAGCTAACTTCAGGAATTCTCCTGGCGATGGTTTTGACTCTGCTCTACCTAGAATCTCTTCTGCCAATTCTACATGTTTTTTCTTTAGCATCACATATGGCTTCACCATCTCAAGCACTCGCCTAACATCTTTGCGTGCAACTAGAGTATAGTCAGCCATATTGCCAGCTCTGCTTCTGATATAGCCCGCTCCTATCTTATTCTTCAACCATTCAAGCACTACCTTTCCATTCTTGTTTTGGTAGAGGCAGATGCTTACTCTAACGCGAAAGCCATATCGGTAATGTTTGAATCGAACTAGCTGGCAGATGATGCTTCCATCACCATCAAGAAACCCTGCCATGTAGGCTTTGGTCAACTCGTCCAAGTTCCGCCTTCCCTCGGTATTGCCCTCTGTAGTGTTCGGTTACCACAGTAGGGTTCCACCGATATAAGCTGGTCAGCATCCTGGAATTACTTCCAGGAGACGCAGTTTTCCTACGTTCTAAACCCAACTCGCGTACCGCTTTAATCGGCGAACAGCCGAACCCTTGG
>CAZUTJ010000092.1:3603-4808 GCA_964622875.1 uncultured bacterium | reverse complement strand
GTTTCCGGCATTGTTTCCGGTAGCGTCGTGACTCCTGTCACGACGCCTAATCTTGTTAACTCTGTGCCTCCGTGTCTCTGTGCCTAAAGTTTTTTTGTTTTCTTTGAAGGAAGGGGAGAATGAGTAAAATTGGGGAGAAGTTTGAGGAACTGGGGAAGAAGGGCGAGAAGGCTTTTATTGCTTTTATCACCGCCGGCGATCCTGATTTAGAGACTACCGGGGCCCTGGTTTTAGAGTTGGAAAAAAGAGGGGTGGACATCATAGAACTGGGAGTGCCTTTCTCTGACCCCCTGGCTGATGGGCCGACGATCCAGGCCGCTTCCGAGCGAGCTTTGAAAAATAAAGTTAGCTTGAAAGATATCCTGGGGTTGGTTAAAAGCCTAAGGAGAAAAGTGGGGATTCCTCTAATCCTCTTCACTTATTATAATCCCATCCATAGATATGGTTTGGAGAAGCTTACCCGGGATGCCGCCCGGGCCGGAGTTGACGGAGTAATCGTTCCTGATTTACCCCCGGAGGAGGGGAAGGGGTTAAAGGCCGGTGCCGGGAAGGTAGGATTGGACACTATCTTTTTGGTAGCCCCTACCAGCACTTCGGAAAGGATAAAATTAATTGCCAAAAACTCTACCGGCTTCATCTATTATGTTTCCTTGACCGGAGTGACCGGAACCCGGGATACCCTGACGGAAACGATAAAACCGGCTTTGAAAAAAATTCGCTGTTTTACTAAAAAGCCAATTGCGGTGGGTTTCGGTATCTCCCGGCCTCATCAAGTGAAAGAGATTGTCTCTTTTGCCGACGGGGTAATTGTGGGAAGCGCTATTGTTAAGAAGATTGAAGAAAATTTAGGTCATAAGAACCTGGCCCGGCTGGTGGGAGAGTTTGTGGAGGGGTTAGTTAAGGCAGCTAAGGAAAAATAATGAAGTCAGAGCCTCAATGAAAATAAAATCTAAAAATCTTAATCCTCTGGTGGCTATTGTGGGTCGTCCCAATGTGGGCAAGTCGACCCTCTTTAATCGTCTTATTGGGGAGCGGAAATCGTTGGTGGAGGCTGAGCCGGGAGTCACCCGGGACAGACTTTATGCTGAGGGAAAATGGATGGGGAAGATATTCTCCCTGGTAGATACCGGTGGTTTGGTTCTGGGCGACTCCGGCGGAATCATTGCTCTGGTAAGGAAGCAAGCTAAGATAGCTATCGAGGAGGC
>CAZUTJ010000092.1:0-3503 GCA_964622875.1 uncultured bacterium | reverse complement strand
AGGCTTATTGTTGATAATAAGCCGGGAACAACCCGGGATGCCATAGATACTATTTTTTATGCCGGCCAGGAAAAATTTATTTTCGTAGATACCGCCGGTATGCGGCCGAGGAACCGAGTAAAGAGAGGGGTGGAAAGCTACAGTATAGTCCGCTCCCGAAAGAGCGTAGAGCGTTGTGATATTGCCCTCCTGCTCACCGATGCCTGGGAGGGGATAACTTCTCAGGATAGCAAAATAGCCGGCTATATTTGTGAAGAAGGAAGAGGATGTATTATTGCAGTCAACAAGTGGGACCTGATAGAAGAAGGTTTGAAATTGAAAATTGAGGGCCAGGGAGAACAAGAATCGTTTCGGAGGGAGATTCGGAAAGTGAAGGAAGAATGCAAAAAGGCGCTTCAGGAGAAGTTGAGGTTTTTAAACTTTGCTCCCTCCGCTTTCATTTCAGCTTTAACCGGGAAGGGAGTATTTGAAGTTATAAATTTGATCAGGGCGGTGACTCGTCAGCAGACAAAACATCCTTCTACAAGTACTCTGCAGCAAGTATTTGAGGAAGCCCGGGACCATTATCCCCCGCCTGGAGGTCAGGCTAAGCCGGTTACCCTCCATCGTCTCAGTCAGGTAGGGATAAAGCCGCCTACTTTTGTCCTTTTTGCTAACCATCCTCAATTTATTGTCGAACCTTATTTGCGTTACCTGAGTAATAGACTGCGCCAGGCCTTTGGGTTCGAAGGAACCCCCCTGAAGATTATTCCCCGGAAGGGGAGATGATGACTACAAAATTAAGGAAAATCAATAGCTTTTTACCACGAAGAACACGAAGAATACAAAGAATAAAATAAAATTTTGTAACCACAGATTGCACAGATTATCACCAGATTAGAACTTAAAATTGAAAAAATTAGATATTAATTCTTTGGCTGTGCAAATCTGGTGAAATCTTGTGGTTTGTCTTTTATTCTGTATTATATCAAAGTTTACTTCGTGTTCTTCGTGTCCTCTGTGGTAGATATTCTTCATTTGAAATTTTTAATTGTGTCAGTATTAGGATTGCAGGGATGATAAGATTAGTTTTAATCACCATAGTAATTAGTTATCTGGTGGGGTCGGTTCCTACTGCTTACCTCCTGGGAAAGCTGAAAGGGGTAGATTTGCGTGGTGAGGGCAGTGGGAATGTGGGGGCGACTAATGCTTTTCGGGTGTTGGGGCCCGGGGCAGGAGCGCTTAGCCTCCTTCTGGATACAGGAAAGGGATTGTTGGCGGTAACGGTTCTGGCAAGTGTTGCTGTTGATTTTGCCGGCCTGCCGGGAGCCGGGCCGGCGGATTGGCTGAGGGTTATCGCCGGAATTTCTGCGATTGCCGGACATAACTGGACCGTCTTTCTTGGATTTAAAGGTGGAAAGGGCGTAGCTACCAGCGCCGGCGTCTTCCTGGGTTTAGCCCCGGGAGCGCTAGGATTGAGTCTTCTCCTCTGGTTGGTAACAGTTACCCTGAGCGGTTATGTTTCCCTTGGCTCCATGTTGGCGGCTCTCGGTCTCCCCTTGTTTGCCTGGCTCCTGGGGCAAAGAATAGAATTCGCTCTCTTTGGTCTCCTGGTAGCTATTTTAATCATTATCCGCCACCGCCCTAATATTAAAAGATTATTCAGGGGAGAAGAAAGCAAAATTTCTAGCGTTAAAAGGTTTGGGAAGAAAAATAAAAAGGTTGAAACCACGAAGAACACGAAGCTCACGAAGAGGGAATAAGGGGAGGAAAGATGTCTAAGAAAATAGCTGTCCTGGGAGCAGGAAGTTGGGGATCTACTCTGGGGGTTCATCTCTTCAGGAAGGGATATGAAGTCCGGCTCTGGGACCTGGTCCCTCAAGTGGAACTAATCAAGGAGAAGCAAGAATGCCTTAAGATTCCGGGGTTGATTATTCCCCCGGAGATAGAGGTTACCTCCCGGATGGAGGAGGCCCTGAAAGGGGCTCAAATCGTTGTCGTTACTCTTCCTTCCCAGGTAGTGCGAGAGACAATCCGGAAGATGAAGGGGCTGCCCCTTCCTTCTATCATAGTTAGCGCCAGCAAGGGAATTGAGAATGAGACTTTAATGACGATGTCGGAAGTTATCCTTGATGTCTTGAGGGAAGGGCCGGTTGTGGTTCTCTCCGGTCCCAGCCATGCCGAGGAGGTTTGTCGCCGCATTCCTACAACTCTAGTGACCTCTTCCTCTAACGAAAAAAAGATGAAAGAAGTCCAGCGGGTCTTTATGACGGAAACATTGCGAATTTATACCAACCCGGATGTTCGGGGAGTAGAATTGGGGGGAGCCCTAAAAAATATCATCGCTATTGCGGCGGGAATATCTGATGGCTTAGGCTTTGGAGATAATACTAAGGCAGCTCTCCTTACCCGGGGATTAGCGGAAATCGCCCGTCTGGGGATAGCTAGAGGGGCTAAACCTCTTACCTTCGCCGGGCTCTCGGGGATGGGAGATTTAATCACTACTTGTATTAGTCGCTATAGTCGGAATCGGAATCTTGGAGAAGCCATTGGTCAAGGCAAGAGTCTGGAAAAAATCTTGCTGGATATAGGAATGGTAGTAGAGGGAATCCCAACGACGAAATCGGCTCACGATTTAGCTAAAAAATATAAAGTGGAAATGCCTATAACGGAAGAAATATACCGGGTTATTTTTGAGAGAAAAGATCCTTATCGGGCGGTAACAGATCTCATGATTCGGGAAGCCAAACCGGAAATTTAACTCCAGATGTAACTACTCAGCCACCAAGGCACAAAGACACAAAGGTAAACAATGAAATTTAGTGACTAAAAGAAAAGCAAGGGGACGGTTCTTCTACTTCACTTATGTCTTGAACACAATGCTTTGATTTAACCTTGTTACCCTCCGGAATTTCAGGCAAAAACCTCTATTTTACAGTTTTTTTATTGTCATCTTTCACGAAAGATGATATAATCTAGAAAAAAATGAATCCGGAAATGCCAGATAAATTATACTTTTCCATCGGGGAGGCCAGCCGTATTGCCGAGGTTGAACCCCATGTGCTGCGTTACTGGGAGTCGGAATTCAGTTGCCTGCGGCCTCGCAAGGATAAGACCGGTCGCCGGAACTACCGAAAGAAAGACCTGGAAATTATTCTCCACATTAAGGATTTGCTCTACGGCCAAAGATATAGCATCGCCGGGGCGAAAATAAAATTGAGAGGAGCCGGGGAAAGAGAACGGAGAGCCAGGGAAAGAGATTTAATGTCAACCTTGAAGGGAGTAAAAAAAGATTTGCAGTCAGTTCTAAAGACCCTTTCTGAGTGATTGGTAGCTGGATAGTAGAGGAATTTCCTTTTTTGGACGCAGATAAACGCAGATTTTGAAGGGGCGAACGGCCGTTCGCCCTAAAAAATAAATAATTAATCTGTGTTAATCTTGCGAAAATCTGCATCCTGTTAATTTATTATCGGGGCGTGGCGCAGTCTGGTTTAGCGCACTTGACTGGGGGTCAAGGGGTCAGC
>CAZUTJ010000091.1:0-4819 GCA_964622875.1 uncultured bacterium | reverse complement strand
AGGCTATTAGACTGAAGGTACAAAATATAGATTAAAGAGGATAGAGAGGTTCTTCATCTTGAATCTTGAACCTAACAGCCTTCAGTCTAACAGTCTATCACTTGTGTGCCTCTGTGCCTTTGTCACTTTGTGCCTCGTCTTTTAAATCGTGCTTGCCACTCCACCAGAACGGGGCTGGCGATGAAAATAGAAGAGTAAGTCCCCACGACTATGCCTACCATCAAAGCGAAAGCGAAGTCGCGAATAATTTCTCCTCCTAAAAGGAAAAGAGAAAGGACGACCAGGAAAGTAGTTAAAGAAGTAAGCAGGGTTCGGGAAAGGGTCTGATTAATGCTGGTATCAATAATGGTCTCATATCTTTCTTTCCGCATGGGTTTGAGGTTCTCCCGGATGCGGTCGAAGACAACTATAGTGTCATTAAGGGAGTAACCGATAACGGTCAGGAGAGCGGCGATGACGGGCAGGCTAAACTCCCGGCCGGTTAGGGCAAAAAGTCCAGCCGTAATCAAGACATCGTGAAGGAGGGCCAAAATGGCGGCGATGCCGAATTTGAATTCAAATCTCCAGGCAACATAGATAACGATGAGGATAAGAGCAATAGATAAGGCCCAGATGGCCGAACGGCGCAGTTCTCTTCCCACTACCGGCCCGACCATCTCGGTGCGGTTTACCCGGGGATCATCAATAAATACCCCTCCCAAAGCTGCCTTTAATTTATCATCTACGAGGTGGGCCATGTGGACATAATCCTCTCCCAATTCTGTTCTGATGATTACGCCTCGCCCTCCATCAATCTGCTGAATACGGGTCTCCAGTCCTACCTCAGCGATGGCTCCCCGTATTTTCTCCACGGGCACCACTTCCCGAAAGCTTCGCTGGACGAGAGTCCCTCCGGTAAAATCTATCCCGTATTTATCCTCGCCTCTTTGGACGAAGGAGACCATTCCCACTAAAATAACTAATCCGGAAAGGACAAAGGCTAATTTTCGCTTCTCCGCAAAGTGGATATGAGGTACACTGCTGATAAACTGCATCATCTTCAGGGTAGTAAATGGATGACGTTGGTAAAGAAGCTCGAGGATCACCCGAGTGACGACCAGGGCGGTAAACATGCTGGCCAGAATACCGATACCCAGGGTAACGGCAAATCCCCGGATGGGGCCAGTTCCAAATTGGAAAAGGACCGCAGCCGCGATCAGGGTAGTCACATTGGCATCCAGGATGGTCCGAAAGGCCTTCTGGTAGCCGGAGGAGATGGCAGAGCGAACCGTCTTCCTTACTTTCAGCTCTTCTCTTATCCTTTCAAAAATGAGAACATTAGCATCCACGGCTATACCAATAGTTAAGATAAGTCCGGCTATACCGGGAAGGGTGAGAGTGGCTCCGAAGACTGACAGAACAGCTAAGATGATAGCCAGATCTAAGGCCAGGGCAAAATTAGTGATAAGGCCCACCTTGAGATAATAGATGGCTACAAAAAAGGCTACCGCTATCAATCCCAGGATGGCGGCTCTCACGCCGGCTCTAATAGAGTCCTCTCCCAGGGAGGCCCCTACCGTTCTTTCCTCCACTATAGAAATGGGGGCTGGAAGCGCTCCCGCCCGCAGGACCAGAGCTAAATCCTTAGCTTCCTCAGCGGTGAAGTCTCCTTCAATGATAGGACTATCGCCAACTCTCACTCTCATCTGAGGGGCAGAGACAACGGTCCCATCGAGGAGGATAGCCAGACGAGTAGCGATTCTCTCCCGTTCCCATTTCCGGGCCGCTTCCCCTGATATTCTGGACATTATGCGACCGCCGCGGCGATTGAACCTCAGTTGAACGATCATCTCCCCCACCCTTTCTCCAAAGGTAGAGAAGGCATCGATTAAATCCGCTCCGGTTAGTTCCGGGGTAGTTCTGAGGAGCAGGGGCTCATATGTTACTTCTCCCCGGGCATCTATCACCTCTAAATATTTTAATTCGTAACCCGCGGGCACCCTTCCCTCCAGAGCCCTCTCTAGCTCCCGGCGGTCGGGATTCACTAACTTGAATTCCAGAAGGGCGGTGCGTCCAATCAGCCTCTTAGCTCGTTCCGGATCCTTCATACCGGGAAGCTGGATGATGATCCTTCTTTCTCCCTGAGGTTGGATAGAAGGTTCGGCTACCCCAAATTCGTCCACGCGACTGCGGATGACCTCCAGAGCCTGTTCCCGGGCGCTCCTTTTAATCCGTCTTGCCTGGGAGGAGTCATAGATAAGGAGGAGCTTAGTATCGCTTTTCCTCTCCACCTCCCATTGCCTATATCTATCCCGGAGAATTTCCCTGGCCTCCTCATAGTCCCCGGGCTCAGCCAGCTCGAGGTAAACTTTGTCTCCATTAAGAGTGACAGTCGCCCCCCCAATTCTCCCCCCCAGATACCGCTCTAAATCTTTCGCTTCTCGACTAATTTGAGCCTGGAAGGCCTTTTCAGTATCTACATCCAGAACCAGATGCATGCCCCCCTGAAGGTCCAGCCCTAAATTGAGAGCTCTATCTCTCCAGTCTTCCTCACCCAGACCATGCCATTTAATATTGGCATAAGTGTAGTAGGCACTGATAAAGATAACGGCTAAGATGAGAGCAATCTTCCCTCTTAAATTAGTGGCCATTAAGGACTTCTCCTAACATTTATCACAGAGGACACAGAGAAATACAAAAACCTTTTCTTGGACGCAGATAAACGCAGATTATCAGGATTTTAAATATAGAAAGTAAATGGCAACTACTCAGGTTGCCAGGTTCACGATTCAAGGTTGTTTATGTTCATCGTTTTTTAACCTTGAACCTCTGAACCCCTAAACCTTTGAACCCCTGAACCCCATTGACCTGCGAAAATCTGCGTCCTATATTGTTTTTTCCTCCTCTGTGCTCTCTGTGGTTTATATTTTTATGCTTTCCAGAAAAACATCTACTATCCCGGGGTCAAATTGCCCCTCTCTTCCCTCTTCTTTGATTATATCCAGAGCCTCTTCCTGACTATAAGCCTTTCGGTAGGGTCTATCTGAAATAAGAGCCTGGTAAACATCGGTTAGGGCTATAATCCTGGCTCCCAGAGGGATGTCCCCGCCTTTTAATCCTTCCAGATACCCCTGACCGTCAAATCTCTCATGATGATAGAGGATGAGAGGAATTATCGATTCGAAGAAATGAATCTGTCTTATAATTTCGACTCCAATTTGAGGATGCTTTTTTACCGCCTTAAACTCTGCCGGCGTAAGCTTCCCCTTCTTACTTAAGACCTTGTTGTCTATCCCTACTTTGCCAATGTCATGAAGCATCGCCGCATGTTCTAAATCCTCTATATCTTTTTTAGAAAGTCTGAGTTTCACACCTATGGCCGTAGAAAGGGAAGTCATTCTCTCTATATGTTCGATGGTATAGTGGTCTCTGACCTTTATAGCCCGGGCAAAAGCATACACCGCTTCTATTGCCGCCCGATTTGCTCTCGTTCCCAATTTGAAAAGTTTGTCCTTTAACCTTCTTACATCTTCCCCGCCCCCTTTTCTTATAATACTCTCTTCAAATTTCTCTACCTTTAACCTTTTAGGGACAGAGACCCTGTTCCCTCCCCTCTCCTTGGCCTCG
This sequence comes from uncultured bacterium, assembly GCA_964622875.1. Lineage (GTDB taxonomy): Bacteria > NPL-UPA2 > NPL-UPA2 > NPL-UPA2 > JAADIA01 > CAZGXS01. The sequence continues at coordinate 1,213 of CAZUTJ010000091.1, read as the reverse complement.
TATAGAGCCTGATCTACTAATTTTAATAAATCTTCTTCTTCACCGGCGCCATCTTCGGGGTAGCTGGCCACTCCCAGGCTTACTTTAATCTTCATTTTCCTCCCTTCGGGATCGAAGGTCCGATTTCCTATCTCTTTCCAGAGGCGCTTCCCAAAGGTTAAAGCTCCTTCTTTGTTGGTGTCGGGCAGGAGGATCATAAACTCTTCCCCTCCATATCTGGCCACAAGGTCATTGCCCCGGGCAAATTCACTTAAACATTGGGCCAGTTCTTTTAAAATAATGTCCCCGTAGGTATGGCCATAGACATCATTGATAGCTTTAAAATGGTCTACGTCTATCATTATAACAGACAGGGGCAAGGTATACCTTCTGGCTCTTTTAAGTTCTGAAGATATCCTCTCTAAAAAATAACGGTAATTATAAAGGTTTGTATGAGAATCCTTTAAGCTAAGAGCTTTCAGTTTCTCCAGAAGCATTTTATTATCTAAAGAAAGTTTCTGAATATTAAGGGCTCTCTTTATAACCGTTTTTACTTCCCTTATATCAAGAGGCTTCTCAATGTAACTAAAAGCGCCGGCATTTATAGCCCGAATTGATGTTTTCAGGGAGGCAAATCCGGTGAGCAAGATCACCACAGTTTCACCATTCGTCTTCTTTATATATTCCAACAAGTCAAGTCCGGTGCCATCGGGAAGCATAAGGTCAGCTAACACTACGTTGAAGAAATTTTCTTTAAGCTCCTTTTGAGCCAGAGCCTTATTTTCCGCCGTTACTACCTGATAGCTTTCCTCTCTCAATATATCGCCCAGGGGCTCCCGCATTTCCGCTTCGTCGTCAACTATTAAGATATTAATATCTCGCCGCATCTTTTTAATCCTCATACCTTGCCTTACAAGAAAACTTCGGAATCACAGAGGACACAGAGAAAAATACAAAACTTTTTGGACGCAGATTTTCGCAGATATGCATAGATTTAAAAGCAAAAGCATTTTTTTAATTTTTAATCCTAAGAGTCTGCGTTTATCTGCGTCCTATATTTTTTCTTTCTTGCTTTGTGCGCTTTAGGTTTTTCCTCTATGAACTCTGTGGTTTATGCTTTAAAAACTTACTACTTACGACTTATCACTTACGACTATCTTTATAGTGATTTTAGCGGAACCGACATTGTTAGCTTTATCAATTACCTTGAGAACCAGGGTATGCTCGCCCGGCG
>CAZUTJ010000090.1:0-4823 GCA_964622875.1 uncultured bacterium | reverse complement strand
ACTGTAAACTGTAAACTCCCGACCGTAGGGAGGGTTGTCTTGAGGAAACATGGGATCCGGTTGAAGAAAAGATGGGGGCAGAATTTTTTAAAGGATGAAGGGGTTCTCAAGAAAATAGTTCAGGCCGCGGAGTTAAGTGAGAATGATCTGGTGCTGGAGATTGGAGCCGGGACCGGTATTTTAACGGAGAGATTAGCGGAGTCGGCCTTTAAGGTAATAGCAGTAGAGCTTGATAAAGGACTCTGTGATATATTGAGAGAGCGATTAGCAAACTTCGCTAATGTGACTATCATTCAGGATGACATCTTAAAGGTTGACCTAAAAGAGGTTCTTAAGCTTTCTAATTTTTGGCGGTCTCCGCTCCTGGCGGAAACGGCTCGCTCCATTAAGGCCGTGGGCAATCTTCCCTATTACCTTACTACTCCCATTATTTTTCATCTGCTCAAGCAAAAGTCCTTGCTCGATCTCCTGGTAATTATGGTTCAGAGGGAAGTAGCGGAGAGGCTGGCGGCGGTTCCGGGAGGTAAGGATTACGGGGTTTTGACCTTAGCCTGTCAGTATCATGCGCAAGTAGAGGTAGTTGCCCGGGTAGGGAGAGAGTCCTTTTTCCCTCCTCCTGAGGTTGATTCCGCCCTGGTGAGGCTCAGGCTCTTAAAGGAACCGCGGGTGAAGGTTAAGGACGAGAAGCTGCTCTTTTCTTTGATTAAATCTTCTTTTGGGCAGAGGAGGAAGACTTTGGGGAAGGCCCTTCTTTCCGACCGTTATCTGACTTTGGAGAGGAAGGAGCTGCGACGAGCATTGGAGGAAGTAGGAATTGAAGGAAGTCGCCGGGGAGAGACGCTAAGCCTGGAAGAGTTCGCCCGCTTGAGCAATATCTTGAAAGCCTAAACCACAGAGAATACAGAGAAAAAACATAAAGGACGCAGATAAACGCAGATAGAATTAAAAGCCAAAGACAAGAAAGCTCTAACCACAGAGACACAGAGGCACGGAGAAATACTTAAAAACTTTATAACCACAGATTGCACAGATTATCACCAGATTAGATTTTAAGAATAAAAAAATTAAGTCTTAATTCTTATCTGTGCAAATCTGGTGAAATCTTGTGGTTTATGTTTTGCCTTCAAGGTTTTCCTCTGTGAACTCTGTATCTTTGTGTCTCTGTGGTTAAGAAGTTTTTTTAAGCTTCTCCCAGGGAGGGATGAGGATGAAAATTAGTAAGGAAGAAGTAGAGCATGTGGCTAGACTGGCTCGTCTTCGTTTGACTGAGGAGGAGAAAGAGAAGTTTGGAAGGCAGCTCAACCGGATTCTTGAGTATGTGGAGAAATTGAACGAGCTGGATACGGAAAATGTGGAATCTGCTTCGCAGGTAATTCCTTTGCAGAATGTCCTGCGCGAGGATGAGGTAAAACCTTCCCTGCCGGTGGAGGATGTTCTTTCTAACGCTCCGGATAAAAAAGGGAACTATTTCAAAGTGCCCCGGATAATAAGTTAAACTGCTAAACTGATAAACTGCTAAACTGTCAAACGGAGAATAATGGCTATCAGGATTGAGGTGGGGTTTAAGGAAGGTATTGGGGATGCTGCCGGAGAGGCTTTGCGAAAGAGGGTGGCCGAGGATTTGGGGCTTAAGGTTGATACGATAAGGACTATTGATGTCTATACTATTGATAAGGAACTCTCCCCCGCTCAGACAGAAGCTCTTCGCACCGAGCTCTTCACTGACCCGATAATTCAAGAATCTTCAATAGTCCCTTTGGCTGACAATTTTGATTGGCTTGTAGAAGTGGGGTATTGGCCGGGGGTTACGGATAATAAGGGAAGAACCTCCCGGGAGGCCGTTGAGGATCTATTGAAGATAAAGTTTACTCCCGGAGAAGCAGTCTATACCTCCCGGCAGTATCTTCTCAAGGGAAAGATAGGGCACCGGGAGGTAGAGGCTATTGCCCGGGGAGTATTGGCTAATGAGATTATTGAGAGGTGGGAGATAAAGAGCCGGGCCGAGTGGGATAAAAAGATAGGTATGGGAGCCTATGTCCCCCGGGTCAAGCTAAATCATAAGCCGAAGGTGGAGGAGATCGATCTAAATATCAGCGATGAGGAATTGGAGCAACTGGGCCGGGAGGGTATCCTGGGGAAGGGTGAGGAGGAGAGGAGGGGACCCCTGGCCTTGAATTTAGAAGAAATGAAGGCCATCAGGGATTACTTTAATCAGCCGCCGGTTATTGAGGCCCGGAAGAAGGTAGGCTTAAGGAAAAATCCTACCGATGTGGAGTTGGAATCCATCGCTCAGACGCAATCAGAACATTGTAAACATAAAATCTTTAACGGACTCTTAGAATATCGGGAAGACGATCGGGTAGAGGAGGTAGATTCTCTCTTTAAGACTTACATCAAGAGGGCTACGGATGAAATCAGAAAGAAGTGGGGAAAGGAAGATTGGTGTGTTTCCGTCTTCGGGGATAATGCCGGAGTGGTCAGGCTAAATAAGGACTGGAATCTCACTTTCAAGGTGGAGACTCACAACAGTCCCAGTGCTCTGGACCCTTACGGAGGGGCGATCACCGGAATCGTCGGGGTCAATCGAGACCCCCTGGCAACGGGGAAGGGTTCTAAATTAATCCTGAATATGTATGGTTATTGTTTCGCTTCGCCTTTTATCAAAGCTGAAGTCTTGCCCTATCGGGCGAAGAATAAAGAGAAGCAGTTGCTTCATCCCCGACGCATCTTTGCCGGAGTGCGGAAAGGGGTGGAAGACGGAGGGAATAAATCCGGTATTCCCACCGCCTGGGGATTCTTGAGATTCGCTGAGGGTTACCTGGGGAAGCCTCTCGTTTATGTAGGGACCCTGGGGATAATGCCAGTCCGGGTAGGGAAAGAACCATCTCACCTCAAGAAGGCCAACCCCGGGGATTTGATCGTTATGGTAGGAGGCCGAATAGGTAAGGACGGCATCCATGGGGCTACCTTTTCTTCGGAAAGTCTGCATGCGGGAAGTCCGGCCACCGCAGTTCAAATTGGCGACCCGATCACTCAAAAGAAGATGCACGATATGCTCCTTGAGGCTCGCGACCGGGAACTCTATACCAGCATTACTGATAATGGAGCTGGGGGCCTATCTTGTTCCGTGGGGGAGATGGCTAAGGAGAGTGGCGGCTGCCGGGTGGATTTAACGGGGGCGCCTCTGAAATACGAGGGACTGGATCCCTGGGAAATCTGGGTGAGCGAAGCTCAGGAGAGGATGACCCTGGCCCTCAAGCCGGATAAAATAGGTAAACTTAAGGAGTTAGCCGGGAAATGGGGGGTAGGGGTAACTGTTATCGGTGAGTTCACGGACGAGGGAAAGTGTGAAGTGAAATATCAGCATAAGACTATTATGTCCGTGGAGCTGGACTTTTTACACGAGGGTCTTCCCCGGAGGAGAATGTCGGCGGAATGGAAACCGGCAACTTATCAAGAGAGTGTTTTTGAGGAGCCGGAGGATTTAACCTTAAGCCTGAAGGAGATGCTTTCCCGGTTAAATATTTGTAGCCGGGAGTATGTGGTCAGGCAATATGACCACGAGGTGCAGGGGATGTCGGTGCTCAAGCCCTTAATCGGTGTTGATGAGGATGTTCATAGCGATGCCGTAGTGCTCAAGCCCTTGAGGGACTCCTGGGAAGGAATTATTCTCACTACGGCCCTTCGGCCCAACTATGGCGACATAGATACCTATCATATGGCGGCCGTTGCTATTGACGAAGCTATCCGAAATATTCTAGCCGTGGGAGGGAGCTTGAAGAAGATTGCTATCCTGGATAACTTTTGCTGGTCTAGTTCGGAGGAATTGGGAAGGCTGGCGCAACTGAAGAGGGCGGCCCAGGCCTGTTATGATTATGCTGTTGCTTTCAAGACGCCTTTCATCTCCGGGAAGGACAGCATGTTCAACGATTTCCATGGTTTTGATGCCGGCAACAATCCCCTTAAAATATCCGTTCCCCCTACACTTTTAATTTCGGCCCTGGGGATAGTGAAGGATGTCCGCAAGTGCCTGACCTTAGATGTCAAGATGTCCGGGGATTTGATTTATGTTTTAGGAGAGACGGGGGATGGGTTAGGAGCTTCGGAATATTATGCCCTGATGGGAGAGAAATTAAGAGGGAAAAAGTATGTGGGTAACTCGGTCCCTAAGGTTGATGCCCGCAAGGCAAAAAGATTATATAAGGCTTTAGAAGAGGCTATACAGAGAGAAATCATCGCTTCCTGCAAGAACTGTGCGGATGGTGGCCTGGGAGTAGCCTTAGCGGAAATAGCCTTTGCCGGGGGGAAGGGGATAGAGGTGGATTTGTCCCGGGTGCCCCGGAAGAGCCTGGAGAGGAATGATCTCATTCTCTTTTCGGAATCAGCCGGCCGGTTTGTGGTTACCGTGCCGATAGAGAAGGGGGAGGAGTTTGAAAAACTGCTCTCGGGAAATGTTTGGGCGCAGATTGGCCGAGTTGGGGATGATCAGCGGTTTCTCATCCGGGGGTGGGAGGGACGATTGGTGGTGGAAGCGGATATAGATGAATTAAAAGAGGCTTACAAAAAGCCGTTGAGATGGGGGTAGTGTCAAAAGACCCGGGAAAGAAAAATAAAAAGGTTGCCACCACGAAGAACACGAAGCTCGCGAAGAGAAAATAAATAAAATTTTTAAAAAACTTCGTGTCCTTCGTGGTTACAAAAGCATGTTTATTAAGTTTTTGATAATACCCGTTTTATCTTAGAGGGATAAAAGATGAAGAAGATAAGTGTATTAGTTCTAATTGGTTACGGTATTAATTGTGATTATGAGACCGGAGATGGTT
>CAZUTJ010000089.1:0-4838 GCA_964622875.1 uncultured bacterium | reverse complement strand
GATTATGGCTCCGGATATCTATTGCATAACTTTCCACAGGTTATTGAGCAATTACTCCTTATCCGTCTGCGGAGTAACTAATCCCACCGGCGGATTATTCAACCGCCTTTTCCGTTTATGTTCATATTGTTCCAGCTTTTTCTTCTTTATTTGTTTCAATTTACGCGCCATAATCCTTTCTCTCCTTTATCCATTTTTTATTAAAAATAAGGATAGACACCTATTTTTCTCTCCTTTTCTTCGTTTTTTTCTACATTGTCAAGAGTGCAGACCTGACCCCTTTGCTTTATTCATTGTCAAGAAAAATGGTCGCTGTCTATTTCTACTAAGAAAATAGAACCGTCCCCTTTTCCCTTTAATTTCTTGCGAATAAATTAAACTCATAGGTTGGATATTGTGTACAAATTTACAGAAAAAGTCAGCCGCCGTAGGCGGCCTAATTTGTTATAAATGCTTTATTGACTTTATTTTCTGATAATTAAGTATGGTGTCCCCTTAATTTCGAAATTGCCGGTCGCTCTTTGATGGCTAAGCATAAGCCTTCGCCGGCATCTCAATATAGCAGTCTGGTTTTTCGGCCTTGCGCTGAATCGCAAAGAATCGCCGTTCGATTTCTTTGAGGACTCCAGCATCATAGTAAACCATTCCGCAGCTGAGACAAACCTCAACGGGAGTGTTGGGAACCAGCAAGTACTTACCTTCGTGGCTGTAAAGATATTCGATTCTGCGCTCCTCATAGCGATCACTGCCGCAGAAATTACATCGCACTTTCCTCATCATTGGTTTCACCTCCTCGCATCCAGGGATCAATGAACTTCGGCGGGCAGGGAATGTAGGCGGTGATAAGGGCCACTTTCTTTCCACGCCAACCACATACAACGTGAATGGGCACCTCCCCTGCAAAACCCACTACTAAGCAACTCTCGCCACGACCAGCGTTAGGATACTGCTCGAGTATCTCTCCATTCAGCAAGGCTTCTTCAATCTGAGCAAAGGATAACTCATCCGCCCTGCGCTCAATCTCCGCATGATGAGTATAGACGTACTCATTGGCACGAATCTTGACCTTGATCTCTTCAATGTCCATATCTTGACTGGCAATTTCAGTTAATTTACAGAAAACAGTATTAGAAAATAGAGAAAATAGGAACAGGCGTACTAACTCACTAATTAGGTAACCTTTTTAAGTTTATCAATAAATATCTTTTCGATCTTCCACATCAATGATCGTTACAGACGCTTTCTTTTTGTCAATTTCGTAGACGATACGGTAGGATCCAACTCGATAGGAATATAATCCATCATACATCCCCTTAAGCTTCTTCGCTTGATAGGGATTCTTCTTAATATTCCTGAGAGCATTCTTAATGAGATTCTGTCTTTTACCGGGAAGCTTCTTTATCTCCCTGGGTAGTCTCTTATAGATATTAAGGCTATACTCTTTCACGGAGATTCCCCAAAAGCTTCCTCAAAACTGACGACTTCTCCCTTTTTGACCCTCACCCTAGCTTCTTTTATCCTCTTAACAGCTTTGGGGTTGGACATAATCTCCAGGGTCTCCAACCATCCCTCAAACTCCTCATAACTCATCAGGACTGCTTCCGGCTTTCCTTTCTTGGTTATGATGCATCTATCGTAAAGGCGGGAAACATCTCTAAGTATTGAGGTAAAGTGGTCACGAACCTCGGTTAAGGGCAATGTCTTGGTAGGCATTTCTCTTCCTCCTTTCTGACCAGAATAATGTCCACTATAAGTTTACTCTTTTTCTGACCGGCTGTCAATAGCCCTCACTATTTTTCTCTCTTTTTCTTCGGCCTTCCTCTCAGCTTTAATTTTAAAAAGCAGTATACACATAATTAAAAACACTATACTTCCAGACAATACCATGTAGCTATAACTGGATTGCCCGGTCAAGCCGGGCAATGACGGGGTCAGTTAAGCTTTCACAGGGTAACATTGAAATTCCTAAACACCAAGAAAGCCCAATAAATTGGGCAACTACAAAGATGAACTGTAGTTGCTTGATTTATCAAGCTAATCAACGGATATATGCTTTCCTAAACCGTAAAATGCAGCCATCCTAATAAAGCAATGGCCAGACAGTAGTAACCAAAGAGAGGGAATTGGGCTCGGTGGATAATTTTTTGTAAGACCACCAGGGCTATCCATCCACTTACAAAGGCACTAATGAATCCGAGGAGCAGGTAACCTATTTGGGGCGGAGATAAGCCCGGCAGTTTGCTCAACTCCAAAATTAAGGCTCCCAGAATGGCCGGAATAGAGGCTAAAAAGGAAAACCGGAAGGCAGCCTCCTTATCCACGCCCTTCCAGAGCAAGGAGGCGATAGTTAGACCCGAGCGAGATATTCCCGGGATGATGGAAATCCCCTGAGCCAAGCCCATGATCACTGCATCGCGGATATTTAATTCTGAAAATTTCCTCCCTCCTTTCATAAACTTTCGGGTAGAGAAAAGAACGAGGGCGGTTATTAGAAGCATCATCGCCACCCAGCGCGGCTGGAAGAATAGTCTCTCAAAAAAATCTCTTCCCCCTAGGCCGATAAAGCCGGTAATCAGGGTAACGATAATGATATAGGCTACTATCCGAGAAGCTATTTTTTTTTCTTGAGATCCCTCTTTTTTATCCCTTAACGACTTAAAGGAATTTCTTAAGATAGCGATGATATCTCTTTTAAAAAACAGCACTAAGGCTAACAATGTTCCTCCGTGCAGGGAGAGACTTACCAGGAGGCGATTTTCCGTGTAGAAAATCTCCTGGAGGAAAACCAGGTGCCCGGAACTGGATACAGGCAGGAATTCGGTTAAGCCCTGAATAAGACCCAGAACGATATATTCAATGATTAACAACGGCATAATTAACTTGTCTCCCCTACCCTTTTAAGGAGTATTTAATCTGTGTAATCTAAATTTTAATCTGTGTAATCAAGGGCGGCACTTTGGTGACGCCCTAATCTTTTCAAGAGGTCATCAAGAGAGAGAGTATTTAAAATGTCTTTCTTCTCCAGCCATCCTCGCCGGGCGGTAGCCAGGCCATAGGGCATCGTCTTTAGCTGCTCCTGATGGTGAGCATCCGTTCCCAGGGCCACCATCACCCCGGCCTCCCGGGCCTGCCGGCAGTGAATATCATTAAGGTCTAATCTCGCCGGAAAGGCATTCAGTTCCAGGCAGGTTCCTGTCCGGCGGGCCTCCCGGATAAGGGTTTCCATATCCACCGGGTAAGGTTGCCGCTCCTGAAGCAGCCGGCCGGTGGGGTGAGCAATAATGTGAACAAACTTATTTTCCATAGCCTTAACGAGGCGTTGGGTTATCGTCTCTCTATCCTGCTTAAAACCGCTGTGAATGGCAGCGATCACTAGATCCAGTTCCTGGAGGAGTTCATCCTCGTAATCAAGGCGGCCATCACTGTGAATATCCACCTCGGCCCCGGCCAGGACGCGGAAGTTTTTTAGTCTCTTATTGATTCCCCGGATCTCTTCAATCTGCCTCCGGCGCTCCTCCACGGACAATCCTCCCGCTACTCCCAAAGAGAGGGAGTGATCGCAGATGGCCATATATTGGTAACCCATCTCCCTGGCCGTCTCCGCCAATTCCGAGATACTTTCCGAACCATCGCTCCATTGGGAATGGACATGGAAATCACCTTTAATATCTTTCAGTTCTACCAATTGAGGAAGCTTGCCTTCCTGAGCCGCTTCGATCTCTCCCCTCTCCTCCCTTAATTCCGGAGGAATGCAGAGAAGATCCAGAGTAGCATAAACATCACTTTCTTCCTGGCCGGCTATCTTCTCTCCGTTTTTAATCTCAAAGACTCCGTATTCGTTAATCTTCAGGCCGCGCTTGCCGGCGAGTTCCCGCAGCTTGATATTATGAGACTTAGAACCGGTAAAATACTGGAGAGCCGCCCCGAAGCTGTCCGGCTTTACCACCCGCATATCCACCTGTAAGCCCTCTCCCATAATGACGCTCGATTTCGTCTCGCCCAGAGCTAAAATTTCGGTCACTTCGGGCAACTCAATGAAGGCTTGCATTACCTGACGAGGTTTCCGGGAGGCAACCAGAATATCTATATCTCCAATGGTCTCTTTCATCCGCCGCAGGCTTCCCGCCGCACTTATACAGTTAACAGCAGTTAGGTCTTTGAGGTGGTTAATGATAGACTGAGCTAAGGGATAGGCCCGACTAAGGAGCATCCTTCCTTTACTTTTTTTCAAAAACTCTATTCCCCGCCGGATGTTTTCTTCTGTTTTCTCCCCCATTCCCGGCAGGTCCTTGAGGCGATGCTCCTTAACGGCTTTCTCTAATTCCCGAACATTATCTATTCCTAACTCTTTGTAGAGAAGAGAAACGGTCTTGGGGCCCATCTCCGGAAGAGAAAGAAGCTCTATTAATCCGGAGGGAATCTGTTTTTTTAAATCTTCATAGTAAGCAAGTTTTCCGGTAGTAAATAACTCTTCCATCTTCCTGGCCAGGCCCTCACCCACTCCGGGGATATCCCGCAATTCACCTCTCCGGTAGATCTTCTCCACTTCCTCGGGAAGGCTTTCCAGGGTGCGCACCACTTTCTGATAGGCGCGCACCCGGAAGGGATTCTCTCCCTTTATCTCCAGGATAGCGGCAATGTTCTGGAAGATTTGAGCTATTTCGGAATTAGGCATTTTTTTAACTATTCAGCCACCAAGACACTAAGACACAAAGGTAAACAAGATAAATTAATAGGACGCAGATTTTCTTGAGATCAATAAGATAAATTTATTTACTTCCTGTATTTAAAATCCTGATAATCTGCGTTTATCTGCGTCCAAAATCTGTAATCTTAGT
>CAZUTJ010000088.1:0-4860 GCA_964622875.1 uncultured bacterium | reverse complement strand
TTTTATTTATACCACAACCTTCTACCTTTGTCAAATTAACCCTCGCTTTGGAATTGAGCAAAATTATCGTAGCTACTTAGGTTCAAGGTTAAACCGATCAAGATTGAACGTTTAAGCAAACAACCGTGAACCTCCGAACCTCTGAACCTCGGAACCTTAAACCTAAATTACGAATTTTCTTGAAAATAGTTTCCAGATGGTTTATACTTCTTTTTAAGATGAAAATTGAGGGAACAACTAAAATTTTCGGTGTCTTTGGCTATCCCATTAAGCATAGTGCTTCACCGGCTATGCATAATGCCGCCTTCAAGGCCCTGGGGCTTGATTATACCTATCTCCCTTTTGAGGTCAAGCCCGAGAGGTTGGAAGAGGCTACTCAGGCTATTGTTTCCCTGAACCTGGCGGGGGTAAATGTTACTATCCCCCACAAAGAAACTATCCGTCCTTATCTCCAGGAGATTTCCCGGGAGGCCGAACTCATCGGAGCCGTAAATACCATTGTAGTCAGGGCCGAGAGGTTAATTGGCTATAATACCGATGGCCAGGGATTCATTGCCTCCCTCAAGGAAGACGGAGGGGAGGAAATTAAGGGAAAAACCTTGCTTGTCCTGGGAGCCGGGGGAGCAGCCCGGGCCGTAGTCACCCAAGCAGTCATAGAGGGAGCCGGGGAAATCCTCATTACCGATAAGGTGGAAGAAAAAGCCGAGAAAGTAGTCTATGGTCTGAAGAAGAATATTCCTTTCGGTCCGGCCCAGGTTATTCCTCAAGAGGAAATTAAATCCCAACTTAAAAAGGCCGATTTTTTCATTAATGCCACTCCGGTAGGAATGCATCCCCAGGACCCCCTTATTATTGACCCCGATTGGCTCTCCCCTTCTCTACTGGTTTTTGATTTAGTCTATAATCTGGGGGAGACTAAGTTGATGAAGGCAGCCCGGGAAAAAGGTTGTCGGGTAGTAGGAGGATTAGGAATGTTGGCCCATCAAGGAGCTATCTCTTTCCAACTGTGGACGGGAAAAGAGGCCCCGATTAAGGTAATGCGCCGGATATTAGAGGAGAAATTCCGATGACTTTTTCCTTTTTCCGGACTGTCGACGAAGGAATAATAGCCCTTATTTTTTTTCTCTTCGGTTCCTTAGTGGGCAGCTTCCTCAATGTCTGCATCTATCGCCTCCCCCGGGGGGAATCTATCATCTCCCCCCCCTCTCACTGCCCCCGTTGCCAAAAAGCTCTTTTATGGTATGATAACATTCCCTTTCTAAGCTACATCTTGTTAAAGGGAAGATGCCGCTATTGTCGCCAGGGAATCTCCTGCCGCTATTTTGTAGTGGAATTTTTAACGGCCATCATCTTCCTTTCCCTCTTCCTCAAGTTCGGACTTAGCTGGGAGCTGCTCATTTACTTAGTCTTCGTTTCCGGTTTAATAGTAGCCACCTTCACCGATTTTGACCATTTAATCATACCGGATGTGATTTCCTGGCCGGGCCTCATCCTGGGACTTATTTTGAGCACCGTCTATCCCTCTCTGCAAAGAGCTATTCATCCCTGGAGCAATATTTGCACCAGCCCCGGAGAAGGATTCCTGACCTCTCTCGTCGGGGCCCTCTCGGGAGGACTTTTTCTCTATGCTATCGGTGTCCTGGGAGGGAAGGTCTTCAAGAAAGAGGCTATGGGAGGAGGAGATGTGAAGTTGTTGGCAATGATAGGTGCTTTCCTGGGTTGGCAGTTAGTGGCTCTAACCATATTTATCTCCGCTCTCTCCGGCTCCCTTGTGGGCCTGGTTATAAAGCTAAAAAAGGGAGAAAGCTATATCCCTTACGGCCCTTACCTGGCTCTGGGAGCGGTAATCAGCCTTTTCTGGGGAGAAAGGTTAATTAACTGGTATCTTTATTTAGGGAGATAATCATGCTTCGTTATCTGACAAGTGGAGAATCACACGGTTCCTGTCTTGCGGCTATATTAGAAGGCCTACCGGCGGGATTAAGGATAAATAAAGAGTTCATAGATGAAGAACTCCAGCGCCGACAATGCGGATACGGGCGGGGAGAACGGATGAAACTTGAAGTTGATAAGATAGAAATTCTCTCCGGATTGAGAGGAGGAGAAACTTTAGGAAGTCCGCTTGCCCTGCTTATCAAGAATAGAGATTGGGAGAACTGGCAGACACTTATGGCCCCCTTCTCTCCTCCTGAAAATCCGCCTCAGGCGGACAAGTTCACCCGACCCCGGCCGGGCCATGCCGACTTAGCCGGTGCCATTAAATATAACCACAAAGACCTACGGAATATTCTGGAACGCTCCAGTGCCCGGGAGACGGCCGCCCGGGTAGCGGTAGGGGCAATAGCTAAAATACTGTTGAAAGAATTTGAGGTTGAGATCATCGGCCAGGTGGTGGAGATAGGAAAAATCAAAGCTCATACTGCTGACCTGACCCTGGAGAAAATCCGTAGCCAGCGAGATAAATCCCGGCTAAGTTGCCCGGACCGCACGGCCGAGAAATTAATGATTGAAGAGATAGAGAAAGCGGAAAAGGCCGGCGATAGCTTAGGAGGAATATTTGAAGTAATAGTCACCAACCTTCCCGTGGGCCTGGGAAGTCATGTTCACTGGGACAAAAAGCTTGACGGGAAATTGGCTCAGGCTCTGATGAGTATTCAGGCCATCAAGGGAGTAGAAATAGGGTTAGGATTTGAAGCGTCCCGACGGCCGGGATCAAAAGTGCACGATGAAATATTTTATCAGGAAGGACGGGGAGGAGAGGAGAGGCAAGGGTTCTACCGGAAGACAAATAACGCCGGAGGAATTGAAGGGGGAATGACCAATGGAGAACTGCTCCTACTCCGGGCGGCGATGAAGCCCATTCCCACCCTCAAAGCTCCTCTGCGATCGGTTGACCTGACCACTAAAGAGCCGAGTGAAGCGACCGTGGAAAGAGCCGATACCTGTGCCGTTCCCGCCGCCGCCGTAGTGGGAGAAGCCGTCGTTGCCTTTGAGATAGCCCGAGCTATGCAAGAAAAATTTGGGGGAGATAGCCTGGGAGAAATGAAAAGAAATTACCAGGCATATAGGGATTATGTAAAAACCAGATAGGACGCAGATGAACGCAGATTTTTAGGATTAAGAAATTAAAAAAAACTTTAACCACAGATTACACAGATTGCACAGATTAGAGCTTAAAATTGAAAAGATTAAATATTAATTCTTTGGCTGTGTAAATCTGGTGAAATCTTGTGGTTTATACTTTATGTTTTGTTTTTCAAAAATAATTATATCTGTATTTATCTGCGGAAATCTGCGTCCAAAAAAGAAAAAGTTTTTAGGGAAATTAACTTGAAAAACATTGTCTTGCTGGGTTTCATGGGAACAGGAAAGACGGCTATCGGGAAAAGGGTAGCCGAGAAGCTGGAGATGGAATATTTTGATATTGATGCTCTCATCGAAAAAGAAGCGGGAATGTCCATCAGCGAGCTATTTTCTCGCTTCGGAGAAGAACATTTCCGGGATCTGGAAAGTAGGCTCACCAGGAAGGTCTCCGCCTACGAAAATAAGGTTATAGCCACCGGGGGAGGAATAGTCCTCAGAGAAGAAAACCTAAATAATTTGCACCGGGGAGGCCTGCTCATCTGCCTCACTGCTCGTCCCGAAGTAATCTTAGAAAGGACAAAAAAAGAGCGTCATCGTCCTCTCTTAGAGGTAGATTATCCCTTAGCTACCATTAAGGAACTTCTTACCTACCGGGCCCCTTTCTATGCCCGGGCAGACTACAACCTGGATACTTCTGATTTAACCATTACCCAGGCGGTGGAAGAAGTCATTAAGTTAGCCCAATAAATTGGGCAACTACAAAAACGAGCTGTAGTTGCTTGATTTATCAAGCTCCTACAACCTTGAAATTCCCATACACTAAGATTTAAAGTAATCTGTGTCCTCTGCCTGTTAATCTGTGTAATCAAGCCCAGGAATTGAATTTCCTGGGCTTTAAGGAGGCGAAATAGAATGTCCCGGGTTAATCAGGAATTGGCGAAGATATATTTTGAGATGAACGGCTTCTTAGTTAAGAGAGATGAGCAATTTTTGATTCTCAACCTTAAACCGCAATCGCTGGATCCCCCTCCGGCTTTCCTCCTAAGATCAATGGATTTGCCGGCTCTAGAGAGAGCCACGGTAGAGATAAAGGGATGGCACACGGACAAATTCTTTCCTTCCCGAATTCGTCATTCCCCGGAAATATTCGATTTTGTCCAACCGGAGGCTTTAAAGATAACCGAGGCTTTTTTCGAAAGGAACAAGTTCCGGAAGATATTGATTGTCTCCCATCTCCCGGCTAAGGGGGAAATGAGGAAGAAAAGCATAACCCTCCTTCAGGAGAAAGGTGTTGACCATGTCCTCGAATTCGAAGGCATATTAAGATACCTTGTCCATAAGGTGAGACCGAACCGAAACTATGTTAATTCTGACCTCCTTCAGCTTTTGAGACTCCTAAAATGCTATCACCTCCTCCAGGAACCCCAATTAGAATTGTTTAAGTAGGGGCAGGTGACCTCCCTACCGACACGCCCAGCAGGACTCGAACCTGCAACCTTCGGATTAGAAATCCGATGCTCTATCCACTTGAGCTATGGGCGCAACACCATCTCCCTCTCCCCTCGTGGGAGAGGGCAGGGGTGAGGGGGATAGTTTTTTTCAGTTTCATCTCTACCCATTGACGCGCTACCCCGCGAACGGTTACTATTTTTCTTTGTTTTTATCCTTAAGCGGACAGCTTAATGGAAGAACAAGGGGTGGTATTTCCATTCTTCTTGTTACATTCTGGATAAATTCGCGCATATAAGGCCAAACATGCATTACATGATGTCGTTT
>CAZUTJ010000087.1:809-4860 GCA_964622875.1 uncultured bacterium | reverse complement strand
ATTTGGATTTTGACATTTGGATTTTGGATTTAACAGATTTATCTGGTATTTGTCATTTGACATTTGGATTTTGGGATTTATCCGAGCGTAGCGAGGATATCTTGTTATGAGCTACAAGGTGCAATTGGAGATATTTGAAGGACCTCTGGATTTGTTGCTTTACCTTATTAAAAGAGAGGAGTTGGATATTCAGCATATTCCCATTGCCAGGATTGCCAGGCAATACCTGGAGTATATCAACCTGATGCGGATGCTCAACCTGGATGTGGCCGGAGAATTCCTGGTAATGGCGGCCACGCTGATGCATATTAAATCCCGAATGCTTCTCCCCCCGGAGGAATTGGGGGAAGAAGAAGAGGATGATGATGACCCCCAGGCAGAGCTGATCAAGCAGTTAATGGAGTATCAAAAATTTAAGGAGATGGCGGAGAAATTAGAGGAGAGACAGATAAAGCAGGAAGAAATATTTAGCCGAGGGAGAGATGAGGCTATGGAGTTAGCTCGGGAGGAGGGTTTCTTGTTAGAAGCTAACCTCTTTGACCTGATTAACGCCTTCTCCCGGGTTCTGACCACGGCTGGCGAAGAAGGTTTCGCCGAGATCGTTGAGGACGAAGCCACAGTCAATGAGAAGATAAGGGAGATTATAGATATTCTTCGGGCGCAAGCCTCTCTTAACTTCACCAGGCTCTTTGTAGGTCTGGCCAACAAAGTAGAGATGGTGGTTACCTTTCTGGCTTTATTAGAACTGATAAGATTAAAAGAAGTAAAGATTCGCCAGGCCCAGAGGTTCGGGGAAATAAGAGTTTATAGAGGAGAGAGGACAGGAAACCTTCACCCCGTAGGTGCAAGTGGGAAGGAAGCCTAGTGCATCGTAATATTAGTTTTGTATCATTTGGTAGTGTAGCCCTTTATGGGCGTAGGAAACGGGGACAAGCCTTACGCTACCCCAGCTGCACCTGACAGAAATTTGGGTTACAAGGCACTAGCAGAGGACAGGGAGTGGAGACCAATAAATGGAAGCTCAGGAAATTAAGGGAGTAGTTGAGGCCCTTATCTTTGCCGCGGATGAACCGGTCTCACTTCGGGAGATGAAAGGGGTTCTTGAAGGGGTAGAGGTCCAGGCTATTTATGATATTATCGGAGGGCTGCAAAAGGAATATGAATCTCAGGGGAGAAGCTTCCGGATAGTGGAGGTAGCGGGTGGATTTCGGATGTCCACGCGACCCCAATTCGGAGAATGGCTGAAGAAGTTTTATAAGTTTCGTCACCGGGAAAGGTTATCTCAGGCCTCCCTGGAAACCTTAGCTATTATCGCTTATAGGCAGCCTCTTATTCGGGCTGAGATTGAGGCTATTCGGGGAGTAGATGTAGCCGGAGTCCTCCATGGTTTGCTGGAAAAGAGACTTATCCGGGTAATGGGCAGGAAGGAGGTTATCGGCCGTCCTTTGATTTACGGGACGACTAACCGGTTTCTGGAACATTTTGGCCTAAGAGCCCTCTCCGAATTACCTCGGATAGAAGAGCTGAAAGAGGGAGAAGAGGGGAGGAAGATGGGCGTAAATACTCAGCGAACACCGCTGTCGTAAGATAAAAATCTCAAAGAAAATCAACTTCATTGTCTCACGCAAAGGCGCCAAGGCGCAAAGTTATTCTTTTAATATACCATCGCGTATAAGCTCCAATCTAAAATTTACCAAAAGCCACCATCTTTGTCTTTATATCTTTGCGTCTTTGCGCCTTTGCGTGAGGTATTTAAGGACAGCTTTGACTAAATATTTTACACGAGGAGTGAGGGGAAGAAAAATATGAACATGAGCCAATTGCGACAGAAAATCAACAAGATTGATACTGAGGTATTACAGCTTATCAACGAGAGAACAAAGTTAGCCCTGGAGATTGGCCGGATTAAGGCCCGGAAGAAAGAGGAGTATTATGTTCCCAGTCGGGAAAAAGAGGTCTATGAGAGGTTAATTAAAGAAAATAAGGGGCCTCTTCCCTCCCGGTCAGTGAAAGCTATTTATCGGGAGATTATGTCGGCAGCCCTTTCCCTGGAGAAACCGGTTAAGGTAATTTACTTAGGTCCGGAAGCCACCTTTACTCACCGGGCGGCTCTGGAAAAGTTTGGTTCCTCCGTCGCTCTCCTTCCCGCTAAAAGCATTACCGAAGTATTTATGGAGGTAGAGAAGGGAAGGGCTAATTACGGGGTTGTTCCCATAGAGAACTCTACCGAGGGAGTAGTCAATCATACCCTGGATATGTTCATTGACTCGGAGCTACAAATCTGCGCGGAGATTTCCCTGGAGATTTCCCATCATTTATTATCCCGGAGTAAGCTCAAGGATATCGAGAGAATCTATTCCAATCCCCAGGCCTTAGGGCAGTGCCGAGGCTGGATGGAAGGGCACCTGCCCCGGGCCGAGTTAATTGAGGTTTCTACCACCTCAAAAGGAGCCGAGCTAGCCGCACGGGAGAAAGGGGGAGCGGCCATCGCCAGCGAACTGGCGGCCGAAGTCTATAACCTGAAGATTGTCGGTCGAAGAATAGAGGACAGCGCCATTAATGTTACCCGTTTCCTGGTGATTGGCAAAACCTTCGCCGCGGCCAGCGGCCAGGATAAGACTTCCCTGATGTTTTCCATTAAGGACCGGGTAGGAGCACTCTACGCCATGCTTCAGCCATTCAGGAAGCAGGGGATTAACCTGACTAAAATTGAATCTCGTCCTTCCCGCCGTAAGGCCTGGAATTACTATTTTTTTGTGGATCTGGAGGGACACTACCAGGATGAAAGAGTGAAAAATGCCCTGAAGGAACTGGAAAAAGAATGTCACTACTTAAAGATTCTGGGCTCCTATCCGGTGGGAGAACCGGAAAAGTGAAATCTTTAGTCAGAGAAAATTTATTAGAAATAGAACCTTATCCACCCGGAAAGCCGATTAAGGAGGTAGAAAGAGAGCTGGGGATAGAGGAAGTGGTCAAGCTCGCCTCCAATGAGAATCCTCTGGGTCCTTCTCCCCGGGCGGTAGAGGCTATGGCCCAGGCTCTCCCGGAGGTTAATCTCTATCCCGATGGGAGCGGCTATTACTTGAAGAGGGCCCTGGCGGCACACCTGAGGGTAAAGGAAGAAAATATCATCCTGGGCAATGGTTCCGACGAGATTATCAGAATGATTGCCGAGACATTTCTGAACGCGGGCGAAGAGGCAATAATGGGCGATCCGGCCTTCCTCATTTATCGCCTGGCGGTCAAGGTGATGAAGGGCCAATGCCGACTGGTGGCTCTAAAGGATTTCACTCACGATTTAACGGCTATGGCCGGGATGATCAACGCCAGAACCAAGCTTATCTTCATCGCTAATCCTAATAATCCCACCGGGACGATGGTTACGGCCGAAGAAGTTGATTCTTTTATGAAAAAGGTTCCGGAGAGGGTAATGGTCATCTTTGATGAGGCTTACTATGAGTATATCGAGCGGGATGATTTTCCCCGGACTATTAATTATATAAGGGAAAACCGCCGAGTAATAACCCTGCGCACTTTCTCCAAGATTTACGGATTGGCCGGCTTGAGAATAGGATATGGGGTGGCCCCGGAAGAATTAATCAAAGATATGAATCGGGTGCGTCAACCCTTTAATACCAATTCCCTGGCTCAGGTAGCGGCCCTGTCAGCCCTAAAGGACGAGGAACATGTAAGAAAAAGCCGCCAGGCTAACCGGGAAGGAAAGGACTTCCTTTACGAGGAGCTGAAGAAACTGAAGATTTCCTATATTCCTTCCCAGGCTAACTTCATCCTGGTTGATCTTAAACAGGAGGCAAAGGTTATCTCTCGCCAACTGCTGCAGGAAGGGATAATCGTTCGGCCGATGGGAATGTATAATTTGCCTCACTTCATCCGGGTAACGGTGGGAACCGAAAAACAGAATAAAAGGTTTATAAAGGCCCTGGCCTCAGGAGGTAAATGAAGATGGAAGAGAGAGAATATGTTAAGGACGAAATAGACCTGCGCGACTATATCAAGGTGATCTTGAAGAGGAAAAAGCTTATCCTCACGG
>CAZUTJ010000087.1:0-799 GCA_964622875.1 uncultured bacterium | reverse complement strand
TGTCCTGGATGCAGAGAGAGAAAGGGCAATGGTCCCAGGCAGGCAGGTAATCCCCCGACCGACCATAGCTATTCCTACTCACCGGGCGCTATTAAAATCAAGCCCGGTCCTGGAAAGAATAATTGCTAAACTAAAATTAACCGACCAATTAGGCAAAAGACTTACCCCGGATGATCTTGGCAGGAGATTAAATGTTGAAGAGATAAGAGACACAAATATTCTCCGATTAAAAGTAGAAGAGAGCCGGCCGAGAATAGCCAGGGAAATAGCCAATGCCTGGGCCGAAGAATACCTAAAGTATAGTCATGAACTTATCTCCGAAGAAGTCGGGGGTGTAGGCGATTTTGTGGTCAGCCAATTTGAAATTGTCAGAGAAAGTCTTATTCAGGCTGAGGAGGCGGTTAAAGACTTTAAAGATGAACACCAAATAGACCTCATGCGAGCAGAAGTAAATATTAAAAAGGAGAAGCTAAGCCATGAGAAAAGGGAGTATCTCAACTTAGGCATCGCCTTGAAAACAAAAGCGGATTCCTTGAGAGAATTAAAAGAGCAGGTAGAAAACCAGGAGAAATTTATTGTTGTCTCCAGGGCCATAACTGACGAGGCCTTATGGGAAAGAGAAGGAAGGGGAAAAGACCTTAGCCAGCTGGGGGACAGAAGATTAAGGAGTGAGGTGATAAATCCCCTTTATCAGAGTCTTAGAACCCGTATTGTGAATATAGGAATAGAATTCAATACCCTGAAGTCACGGCTTGAGCATCTGGAGAAATCGATAGAATTGACCGGAAAGGAGATAGAT
>CAZUTJ010000086.1:0-4901 GCA_964622875.1 uncultured bacterium | reverse complement strand
GGGACTCTTCACCTTTAAGTTTATCCTGGAGAACCTGGGCGGAGTTTTTAATGATCCCCAGAGGGTTCCTCACCTCATGGGCCATCCCGGCGGAAAGTTCTCCCAGGGCCGCTAACCGGTCCTTGCGGCGGAGTTCCTCTTCCAATTCCCTCATCTGCCGGAGTCTTCCCAGCATCAGATTAAAGGCCGAGGCCAAATCTCCAATCTCATCCTGACCCCTTACCTTTATTTCCTGATCCAGCTTTCCATCGGCCACCGAGCGAGCCACCCCGGCAAAAAGGCTTATCCTCCTGGAGAAGCGTTTGGCTATAGTATGACCCAGGGCAGTAGCCATAACCACGCCTAAGACAATAAGTAAAGGAAAAAACCGCCAGGTAGCTACCATAGCCTCAAAGGTGTAGCGTCGGGGTACGCCAAAAAATATCATCCCCAGCACCTTCTCGTTACTACCTAAGAGCGGCTGATAAAGCCCTCGGTAAGGCTCTCCTTTGAAGATAGCTTCATCATCATAGAAAGGTTCCCTCTCTTTGAATACTCTTTCCACCGCCTCCGGCCTGAGGGTTATATCTCTTATCGTTACTGTCTCTCTTGAGCCGGCCGGGAGTTCTCCCACCTTCCTATAAACCCTTACAGTTACCCCGGTTAAATTTTCCATATCCTGGGCAAAGGTTTTACCTAAAGCATAGCCGATTTTAAGATTTCCTATCTCTCCTTTTTCATTCTTCACCGGGGCAATTACCCCGGCTAGTAAACTCTCAAAGATTCTTGCCTCCATAATTGTCATGGTGGGCTCTGTCCGATAAGAGCCATCCAACCGAATCCCTCCTTCTTCATAATCGATCCCTTCAATCTTCCCCGGGATAAATATCGCCTTGGGGATGCGGGGGTCAGGATGAATAATGAGGATTTCTTCCCTCTGACGCTGGAGAGAGGCCTCCAGCGCGGTCCTGATTTCCGCTTTATCAATCCAGTTCACCGCCACTCGAGCTGCTTCCTCACTGTAACGCTGAATTACTTGCATCGTCTGGCGTGCGGATCTCCAGAGCCTCCCCTCGATCTCCCTATCCAGATGCTGGATATTGGCTCGCACGACAACGACGATGGCCAGGGTCATAGGAACCAGGCCCATCACCAGGAAGGCCAGGGTCAACTGGCTTTGTATTTTCAGCTTGAATAATTTCATCTTCACACCTGAAGAATCAGGTAGCCGTTCACGGCTACACTGCTTTTTAGTTTTTAGCCCCTTTATCCCGGTGGCCAGTTGAGTTCCCTTCCCCCCAGTAGATGGAAATGCAGGTGCTTCACTGTTTCTCCCGCATCCGGGCCAGAATTTATCACCACTCTGAAGCCACTCTCACCCAGGGAATGCTCCTCAGCCATCCTCCTGGCCACTAAATAAATCTTCCCTACTAATTCCCTATCTTCTTCCCTTAATTGAGTTACCCCGGAGATATGTTTCTTAGGAATAATAAGGAGGTGAATGGGAGCCTGAGGGCTAATGTCCTCAAAAGCGAAAATTTCATCGTCTTCATAGACAGCTTTGCTCTTTACCTCTCCCTTGATAAGGCGGCAAAAAAGGCAATCCGACACCGACAATCACCTCCTCTTAAGGTCAAAGCTTCGTCTTATAGCTAAACTGTTAAATTGTCAAACTGTTAAACTGCTATATTGCTATATTGCTATATTGCTATATTGCTATATTGAAAAACAATTGTAACTACTCAGGTTGTCAGGTTCACGGTTGGTTGCCTTATCTTCATACTGGTTTATGTTCATCGTTTTCTAACCTTGAACCGCCTGCCTGTGCGTGAACGCACGCAGACAGGTGAACCCCGGAACTTTGAACCTGAGTAACTACTATATCACAAACTTTCCTTAAAGACAAGATTTTCCCGGAGAACGGAGCAGAATTATCTTGACAGACGCTGGCTAAGCTATTAGAATGTAATTCGGGTAGGTTATGATAGGAGGCTATTAGGCTGAAGGTACAAAATATAGGGTAAAGGGTATAGAGGTTCTTGATTCTGAATCTTGAACCTAACAGCCTACATCCTAATAGCCTCCTATAGCGAGGGCACTGATATGATCAGGAGTATTAATGAGCGGCACCTATCTCATGAGGATCAGGAACTGCTGAAAACGACCGTTGAGGCAAAAGGAGATTTCACCGAGACAGACACCTGGAGGACCTTAAGAATCCAGGGGGAATTCGTAGAGGGATTTGATGCCCTTTCCAGGATAGGACCGGCAGTGGCTATTTTTGGATCGGCCCGATGTGGAAAGGAAAATCCCTATTATCAAGCAGCGGTGAGGACGGCGGAAACTCTATCCCGGGCCGGATTAGCCATCATCACTGGTGGCGGCCCGGGGATTATGGAGGCGGCTAACTTAGGAGCCCACCGGGCGGGTGGGACCTCCGTCGGTTGTAACATAGAGCTCCCTTTTGAGCAAGCCACTAATCCTTACCAGACGATAAGCCTCTACTTCCGTTACTTCTTCGTGCGTAAGATGATGTTCGTCAAGTACTCGGTGGCTTTTGTCATCTTCCCGGGTGGTTTCGGTACCATGGATGAGCTTTTTGAATCCCTCACCCTGGTTCAAACAGAAAAGATCGAACATTTCCCCGTAGTTCTCTTCGGCTCCGGGTACTGGAAAGGGTTAAGAGCATGGATGCGGGATAGTATGCTCAGAGAAGGATATGTTTTCGAGGAAGATATGTCGCTTTATACCCTTACCGATAATCCGGAAGAGGCAGCGCGGAGCATCATTGAGAATTCCCGGAAATATGGATATATTTAAGCATAGAAATTTCAATTCCTATGCTTGATTACACAGATTAACAGGTAGATTACACAGATTACTGAGCGTAGCGAGGCATATATTTAGACAGGATACTGCTAAACTGTCAAACTGCCTAACTGTCAAACTGTTATGAAGGGGTGATAGGGATGGAGAGTATAAACATTCAGAGAATGGCAAGATTGAAGGATCCGGTTATGCTGGCTGCCTGGCCGGGAATGGGCAATGCGGCCCTGGGGGGCTTAGATTACCTACGCCGGAAGATGGAAGCAGTGCCCCTGGGGGAGATAGACACTAGCTCCTTTTCCGCACCGGAGGCAGTAATCATTGAGAAAGGCCTGGCCCAACTTCCCCGGCAGGCGAAGAATCTCCTCTATTTTACCCGACGTCCGGATTCGATCATCCTGGAGAGCGAATCTCAGTTAAAGGGAAAATCGGCTCGGGAACTAATAACCCGGGTCTTAGATCTGGCTCAGGAGCTTAAAGTGCGCCGGATTTATACCGGGGCCGCTTTCCCCTCGACGATGAGTTATCGGCAACCCTCTCAGGTCTTTGGGGTAGCTAACCGGAAATCGTTAAGGAATTTTCTGGCTAAGTTTCGGGTGAAGATGATGGAGAAAGGACAGATATCGGGATTAAACGGACTGCTTCTCGGATACGCGGAGGAGAGAGGAATAGAAGCCATCTGTCTATTAGCCACTCTACCCAGCTATGCTATAAATTTCCCCAATCCCCGGGCCTCCCGGGCATTAGTTGGAGCTTTAGGAAAGATACTGGGTGTACGGATAGATATGAAAGAGTTGAATTTAGCGGTGGAGGAGATAGATGAGAAAATGGCTCTCATTGAAGAAAAGATAAAGACCCTTTTCCCCGCCATGGTGAAAGAACCCGGGTTAGTTAATCTGGAGAAAGAGAAAGTACCCGATTATGTAATGGAAAGAATAGGAAAGCTTTTCCGGGAAGCCGGGGTGGATCGCAAGAAAGCCTATCTACTAAAAGAGGAATTAGACCGCTGGGATTTATATAAACTATACGAGGATAAATTCCTGGATTTATTCAGAGAGAGCCAGTAATTTTTTTAAATTAATAGGATGCAGATTTTCGCAGATCAATAAGATAAATTCATTTACTTTTCATACTTAAAATCTTAAAAATCTGCGTCCATCTGCGTCCAAAAAAAGGAAATTATTATACCATCAAATTACCTGATTTCCCGACCCCGGAAGAGGGCCATAGCTCCCAGAAGAGCAATGGTAGTGTAAATGGCGGCGTAGGAAGCGGCAGAGAGAAGATAGCTTAGAGGAATGGGGACCCCCAGAGCAATTGCCCCGGCTACATTGAAGCTGTCCAGGTTAGGGATGAGGTAGAGAAATCTTCCGGCGACTTGCACCCAACCCCCCTGACCGGCGAAGAATCCGATAAGGTAATTAGCCAAGTGTCCCAGGATGAAGATAAAAGAAGAGAGGATTATGTTGGGTACCATCCCCAGGCGAGTGGACAGGGCCACGGAGATGGCCGTCATTACCGCTATTTGAAGATAGATGAGAAATATTCCCGGGAGGATGGAAAGGTCAAGTCGGGCCTCCACCATCTT
Source organism: uncultured bacterium (assembly GCA_964622875.1). GTDB lineage: Bacteria > NPL-UPA2 > NPL-UPA2 > NPL-UPA2 > JAADIA01 > CAZGXS01. The sequence goes on along the minus strand of CAZUTJ010000086.1, from coordinate 508 downwards.
CCAGGCATAAACTGAGGGCGGCCGATAGAGGGCCAGAAGGAACACCAGAGTAAGGACAAAGAGAGCCAGGAGGAGACTGCCGATGATACCCAGAAATTTCCCTAAGATAAATTGATTGCGACTCAGCGGCTTAGTAAGGACGGTGGTTGCCGTCTGTTTCTCTAATTCTCCGGCAATGACGGTGGAAGAACCAAAGAGGGCCAGGAAAAGTCCGCAGACGGTTACCGTGGCCAACCCCATATCCCTAATCATTTTGGCCTCTTCGCCAAAAGCGAAATAGACCATAAATTGTGAGAAGAAAATAAGAGAAGCGCTAACTAGAAGCAACTGGTAGAAAATGGGTTGCCGCACCGACTCTTTATAAGCATTTGTGGCCAGGGCTAGAAGCTTCATTGGCTATCCTTTCCCTTAATCTTTATAAGATCTGCTAAATCAGCAGTTTTTTTATTGAACACTACCCACAACCTTTTTCCAGTAATGGTAGGCCTCCCGGGAAAGGTTGTCCTCG
>CAZUTJ010000085.1:0-5064 GCA_964622875.1 uncultured bacterium | reverse complement strand
CTATATGCTTCCAGAAGTTTACTAACTTCTGACAATAGCACTAGCATACTGAACTGCTTTTTAGGGCAAGAGCGAACTGCCTTATCAGTATTCTGGCTTCTGACTCCTGGCTTCTGACTCCTTTTTAAGTATTTACCTTATCTCTACTTCCTTGTTCCCTTCCCCTATCTCCCCGAGAAGATAGGGGGTTTCTCCCAATTTGGTTAATTCGGCCTTTACTTCTTCCGCTTCATCTTCAGGAACGACGGCTACCATTCCGATCCCCATATTGAAGACCCGGAACATCTCCTTGCCAGGAATGTTACCCTCCTTCCGGAGGAGAGAAAATAGGGGGGGAATCCGCCAGTTGCCTTTATAGATAATAGCCTTACAACCCCCGGGCAGGATGCGGGGGATATTGTCGACCAGGCCTCCTCCGGTAATATGGGCCAGACCGTGAATCTCAAATTTTTCCAAAATTTTTAGAAGGGGCTTAACATATATCCTGGTCGGCTCCAGAAGTGCTTCCCCCAGGGTTCTTTCCCACCCTTCTACCCGACTGTTAAGCCGGGCCGCCCCCTCCTCTTCATCCAGGTCAAAAACTTTCCTCACCAGAGAATAGCCATTGCTGTGAAGACCGCTGGAGGCCAGGCCGATTATCCTATCTCCGGCCCTTACCGACGAGCCGTCTATAATACTATCTCTTTCCACCACCCCCACGGCAAAGCCGGCTAAATCATACTCTTCCCCCGCATAGATACCAGGCAGTTCGGCTGTCTCCCCCCCCAGGAGAGCACAATTGGCCATTTGACAGCCCCGGGCCACTCCCTTAATCACTTCCTCAGCCCAGGCCGGCCTCAATTTGCTCACCGCCAAATAATCCAGAAAAAAAAGGGGCTCGGCCCCGGAAGTAAGCAGGTCATTGACACACATAGCTACCAGGTCTATACCTACCGTATCAAATCGACCGCTTAAGTTAGCTACTTTTACCTTGGTTCCCACCCCATCCGTTCCCGCTACCAGCACCGGATCCCGGTACTTATCAGCCGGAAAACGAAACAACCCTCCAAATCCTCCAATGCCACTGAGAACCTCAGGGCGAGAAGTGGACCGGGCCAGGCCCTCTATTCTCTTCACTAACTTCTCACCCGCCTCTATATCCACCCCGGCATCTTTATATTTCATATCCCCAGTCTCTCAAATACCTTCTTTACATTTCTTAAATTATGCTTCAAATCAAAGCAGTGCTCCACCTCATCTTTACTAAGATGTTTTCCTATTTCTTCATCCTGGAGAAGCAGTTCCTGGAAGCCAATTTCTTTGTCCCAGGCTCTCATCGCGTTTCGCTGCACCAGCCGGTAGGCCTCCTCCCGGCTCAATCCTTTCTTAGCTAATTCCAGAAGAACCGTTTCCGAGAAGATAAGCCCTCCGGTTTTCTCTAAATTCTTTTTCATATTCTCCGGATAAACGATCAAGCCCTTCATCACGGCCATAAATTTTTTCAGCATGTAATCAACAAGGAGGCAACTATCGGGAATGATAATTCTTTCTACCGAAGAATGGGTTAAATCCCTCTCGTGCCAGAGAGAGACATTCTCCAGGGCCGCCAGGGAATTACTCCGCACCACCCGAGCCAACCCCGAAACCCTCTCCGAAATGATCGGATTACGCTTGTGAGGCATAGCCGAGGAGCCTTTCTGCCCCGGAGAAAAGTACTCCTCCACCTCCAGCAATTCCGTCCTCTGAAGATTACGAATCTCCAGGGAAAACTTTTCTAAAGAACTGGCTAAAAGGGCCAGAACGGAAAGGTAATGAGCGTGCCTATCCCGCTGGAGAATTTGGCTGGATACGGGAGCGGGAGTAAGATTTAATTTCTTACAAACATATTCTTCCACCCCGGGGTCAATATGGGCGTAGGTACCCACAGCCCCGGAAATCTTGCCATAGCTGATAAATCGCCGGGCTTCCTCCATCCTTTCCCGATTCCGCTCTACTTCTTTCCACCAGAGAGCTAACTTAAGACCAAAAGTAATAGGTTCGGCATGTATCCCATGGGAACGCCCCACCATTACTGTATTCTCATACTCCCGGACCTTACCTTTCAGAATCTCAGCTAATTCTTTCAAGCCCTGGAGAATAAGATCGGAGGCCTCTCTCATCCTCAAAGATAGGGCCGTATCCACCACATCATAAGAAGTAAGCCCTAAGTGAACATAGCGAGATTCCTCGCCTACCCGTTCAGCCACCGCCGTGAGAAAAGCAATAATATCGTGATGAACCTCCTCTTCTATCTCCTGGATACGCTTTAAATCAAAGCCGGCTCTATCCTTTATCTTAGCTACCGCTTCCCTGGGAATCTCTCCCAACTCGGCCCGGGCTTCGCAGGCAAGGATCTCCACATCCAACATCTTCCGGAACTTATTCTCTTCACTCCAGATCCGGCCCATTTCCGGCAAGGTGTATCTTTCAATCATTTTGACCCTCCTAAAATAATGGCCCCACGGGGAATTGAACCCCGGTTTGATGGCTGAGAACCACCCGTCCTGGTCCACTAGACGATGGGGCCATTGACAATGTGGTTATCCTACCACAACTAAAGGCCGGTAGCAAGAAAATGTTTACGGCCAGGAGCGATTATGGTATGATGGAAAAAGAAAGGGGAACATTTTATGAAAGGTAAAGTCTGGAAATTTGGAGACAATATTGACACCGATGCTATCATCCCGGCTCCTTATTTAGACACCACCGATGCGAAAGAGTTAGCCAAGCATTGTATGGAGGGAGCAGATAAAGACTTCCCTTCTAAAGTAACTCCGGGAGACATAATTGTTGCCGGCCAAAACTTTGGCTGTGGGTCCTCACGAGAACACGCTCCTCTATCCATTAAGGGGTCAGGAATTCCTTGTTTGATTGCCAGGAACTTCGCCCGTATTTTTTATCGCAATGCTATCAACATCGGCCTGGCCATCCTGGAATGCCCGCCGGCAGTAGAAGGAATAAAGCAAGGGGATTTAATTGAGGTAGATCTTTTCCAGGGCAAGATTAAAAATCTGAGAAGTGAGGAAGCCTGGTCAGCTCAGCCCTTCCCGGAATTCATGTGCCAGCTAATAACTTGCGGCGGCCTAATGAATTATGTGAAAAAAGTCCACTCAGGTAAAAGAGTATCTTGTTCATAATGACAAATGTCAAAATCCAAATGACAAATTAATGACAAATGTCAAAAAAGGCAAGGAGGATAAATGCCTGGATTTTGGAATTGGGTTTGGGATTTTATTTGGATTTTGACATTTGGATTTTGGATTTAACAGCTTAATCCGATACCGGATTAAGCTGTTTGTGCCTTCAGTCTCTCTACTACCAGCTCTGCCTTTAACTCTTCTTGCTGACCACTTTGCATGTCTTTAAGCAGAACTGTTCCTTTTTTAAAGATGATGAGCACATACTTAGCCAGTAAGCGGTTAGCTAATCTTAACTGACTTTTTAGACTCCGGCCTTCATAATCCATATCGCTATCTATCCCCTCCCTCCGCAAACAATGCAATAACTTAATCGCTTCTTGCTCAACCTCTTCTCCCTGGGGAGCTAAGTAAGCCGAAAGTGGGCACACCGGCACTCTGAGCTTCTCCCCCCGGGCCAGGATTACTCGCTCCATACCCAGGGCAAACCCCACCGCCGGAGTGGGAACCCCCCCCATATCCTCTGCCAACCCGTCAAATCTTCCCCCGGCGGCCAGAGCATTCTGGGCACCTAAATGCTCATGGGTTATTTCAAAAGCGGTGCGAGTGTAATAATCAAGCCCCCGCACCAGTTGAGGGTCAAGGCAGTAGTCAATTCCTAACTCCTTCAGATAAACCTGAACACAGCGAAAATGCTCAGCACAGGGAGAGCAAAGATAGCCGCTTATGGAAGGGGCCTTTTCCATTAATATTCGGCACCTCTCTCTTTTACAATCCAGAACCCGCAAGGGGTTTCTTTCCATCCTATCCTGACAATCGGAGCATAAAGAATCAGGATTAACCTTCAAGTATTTCTTTAAAACTTCTTGATAATTCGGCTGGCAGAGCGAACAACCGATGCTATTTAAATTAGCCCTTAATTTTTCTAACCCAAAAGCCTGGAGAAGATGAGTAACCAAAGCAATCATTTCAGCATCCAGGGCCGGGCTGGCACAGCCAATAGCCTCCGCTCCCATCTGGTGAAATTCTCTTCCCCTTCCCGCCTGCGGTCGCTCGGAGCGAAAAAAAGGTCCGATATAGAAGAGCTTCAAGAGGGAGCCTTGCCGGTGAAGTCCATGTTCCAGATAGGCCCTGATTACGGGAGCCGTTCCTTCCGGTCGGAGAGTTAAGCTTCTCCCCTTTCTGTCCCGGAAGGTATACATTTGCTTACTCACGATATCAGAGGTTTCTCCGACACCACGCACGAATAAAGCCGTCTCTTCAATAAGGGGAGTGCGAATCTCCTCATAGTGATAGATCTGAAATAACCGACGGGCTAACCTTTCCAGGTAATTCCAGGTTCCAGCCTCCCCCGGAAGGATATCTTTCATTCCCCGCACCGCTCTAAAAGCCAATTTTCTTTCCCCTAACCCGAACAAGTCGGAATTACAAATGGCAAAATCCAAATGCCAAACAAATTCCAAATTCCAACCCTTGCCTTTGAATTAGCATCATTAGCGGAGGGCGAGGGATTTGAACCCCCAAGGGCTTACGCCCGGCGGTTTTCAAGACCGCTGCCTTACCATTAGGTCTAACCCTCCGTTTTTAATTTGAAAATCTCTTGCCATCACCCTCCCCCTTGCCCCTCCCATCAAGGGAGATTAAGAGAAAGGCCAAGCTATTCCTTATCTTTAACTAATCTTTCCAGCTCTTCAAGACAAGAGAATCCTGAGGACGGATGTCAAGAACCCAGGGCCTTTTGCAGAACCTCTCCCAGCCTTTTCAAGCTTCCCTCCTCACCTTTACAGACATAATGGGCCCCTTCTAATAGGCGGTTGTCAAATTGCCCCTTGGTTAGACCCGTATAATAGATTACGGGTAATTGCTCAATAACTTGTGGGAGATAGCTGAAGCAGCCATAAAAAAGTCA
>CAZUTJ010000084.1:0-5113 GCA_964622875.1 uncultured bacterium | reverse complement strand
AAATAGGACATTTCTATTTCGCTAAGAATAGGACATTTCTATTTCGTCTTGACATCCTCTCCTAATATCTTTACAAAGGCTTTAGGGCATGGTAACATAATTTGTAGTGTAGCCCTTTATGGGCGTAGAAAAACGGGGACAAGCCCCGAGACTACCTCAGCTAAACTTAACAGAAATTTCTAGCGGCCCAGGAAAGTATAAGACATCTGTTAATTAGCTTGATAAATCAAGCAACTACAGTTCGTCTTTGTAGTTGCCCAATTTATTGGGCTTTTTTGAGGTAAAAAGCGTTGCTATGACAAATGTGCCCGTTATGAGGGAAAGCGATATTCTTAATCCGGATACGATTAAGAAAGGGTTAAATACTCAAATTATGGGGAAGGAGGTCTATTGTTTTCGGGAGACTGACTCTACCCAGACAGTAGCCCGGCGGTTAGCTGATGACGGGGTTCGGGAGGGAACAGTGGTTTTGGCGGAGGGGCAGACGCGGGGAAAGGGGCGCCGGGGGCGCAGCTGGTTCTCCCCCCCGGGGCAAGGAATCTGGGCTTCCATTATCCTCCGTCCGCCTATTTCCCCCTCTCAAGCCGGAAGAGTTTGCTTAACCTCGGCCCTGGTCGTAGCCGAGGCGATAAGAGAAATTACCGGTTTGCCGGCTCTCATTAAGTGGCCGAACGATATCTTCATTGACGGAAAAAAGGTAGGCGGGATACTAATAGAGATGACGGCGGAAATGGATCCGGTCAAATTTATTATTCTCGGTATTGGGGTTAATGTTAATCAGGATAAGTTCTCGGAAGAGCTGAAGGGGAAAGCCCTTTCCTTAAAACAAGAAAAAGGAAAGAAAGTCTCTCGTCTTTTTTTACTCCAGGAGATTTTAAGAAAGTTAGATAATTACTACCCCTCCCTTAAAGAAGAAGGGAAATTTGAGGTCTTAGCTAGCCGCTGGCGGAAACTTTCCGTTACTCTAGGAGAACAAATTAGAGTTTTTTCCCGGGGAGAAACAGTAGAGGGCCAGGCAATAGGGATAGACGACCAGGGGGCCCTGCTTCTGCGTCTGGACAGCGGCTTCGTCAAGCACCTGGTTAATGGGGAAGTAGCGTAACTACTCAGGTTGCCAGGTTCACGGTTCAAAGGTTCAGAGGTTCACGGTTGTTTGCTTAAACGTTCAATCTTGATCGGTTTAACCTTGAACCCTTTCATTAGTGAGGCATATCTTATAAGGAGCTTATTCAGTGTTTTCTCGTCAATATGAATCGGTGATTGGTTTAGAGGTGCATGCCGAGCTTTCCACTGATTCTAAAGCCTTTTGTGGTTGTAGCACCCGGTTCGGCGCCCGGCCCAATTCCCAGGCCTGTCCCGTCTGCCTGGGACTCCCGGGCGTGCTTCCGGTCTTGAATAAAAAAGTGGTTGAGCACGCTCTCAAGATTGCTCTGGCTCTTCGCTGCCAGATCTTCTCTTGCAGCCGCTTTGATCGCAAGAATTATTATTATCCCGACCTTCCTAAAAACTACCAGATTTCCCAAAATTATTTTCCTTTTGCCGGCAATGGTTATTTGGATATTCCTTCAGGGAAGAAAAGAAAACGGGTGGGTATTAATAATATTCATCTCGAGGAGGATGCGGGTAAGAATCTTCATGGGGAGGGGGCTGATATTGAGAAAAGTGGGGTAGATTGTAATCGGGCTGGAGTTCCCCTGATAGAAATTGTCACTGAACCTGACATGCGTAGCCTGGAAGAGGCAGAGAGATTTATGATCTCCCTGAGAGATATTTTGCTCTATCTCCATGTTTGTGATTGTTGTATGGAAGAAGGTTCTCTTCGTTTTGAAGCTAATATTTCTCTGAGATTGAAGGGGGAGACCCGGTTGGGAAATCGGATAGAGATGAAAAACCTCAATTCTTTCAAGATAGTTTCCCGGGCCCTCCAGTATGAAATGAAGAGGCAAGAGGGTATTTTGAAGCAAGGGGGTCGAGTAGAGGCGGAGACGCGTCTTTGGGATGAGAAAAAAGGGGTTACTTCAGTTATGCGCAGCAAAGAGGAGGCTCCTGACTATCGCTATTTCCCCGAGCCGGATCTGCCTCCTCTGACAATTAAAGATAATTGGATAGATAAAGCCAGGAGAAAGATGCCGGAATTACCCGAGGAGCGGAGGCTTCGCTTCCTTAAGGAATATAAAATTCCGGAATACGATGCTCAAGTTCTAATTGCCGATAAGTCCTTAGCGGATTTTTACGAGGAGACGGTGAGGCTCTTTCCGGAGGCAAAGATGGTTAGCAACTGGGTGATGGGAGAGCTTTTGAGAGGATTAAGAGAAAAGGGCCTAGGTCTGGAAAAATGTCTCTTAACAGCTTCTCATTTAGCCGGAATGCTTAATCTGATTAAAAAGGGAGCGCTCAGTGGCCGGCTAGCTAAGGAGGTATTTGCGGAGATGTTTAATACCGGTAAGGAGGCGGAGGAAATAGTCAGGGAAAAGGGCTGGAAACAGCTCAGTGATGAGGAGGAAGTGAGAGGGCTGGTCCGCGAAATAATAGAAAAGAATCCTCAATCGGTAAAAGACTTCCAGGACGGAAAGGAAAAGGCCCTGGGATTCCTCATCGGGCAGGTGATGAAAGCTACCCGGGGCCAGGCTAATCCCCAGTTAGCGAATAGAGTGCTTAGAGAGAAGCTGAAATGAAGTGAGGGCCAAAAAGTTTGCCTTATTTTAGCTTTTTATGATATAATGAAAGCTATGAAAAAAAATAGAAGAACAAAAAACTATTCTTAAATATCTCACGCAAAGGCGCAAAGGCGCAAAGATGTAAAGACAAAAAAGACAAAAAGGGGGGGGATTTAGTTGCGAAGCCTAATTTAATGTCTAGGATTTTCAATCCCTTGCCGATTATCTAAGTTAAAACTTAGATTACGAGGTATAAATGAATACCCCGTCTGCTCACGCAGCCACCCCTTTAGAAAAGGGGAATTTAATTGAGTATCGGTAAGAAAATTCCCCTTTAATAATAAAGGGGTGGCAGGCCGTAGGCCTGACGGGGTATTTTAAGCCCAGGAATTTTAAAGTTTTTCTGTGAAAGCTCAGCCAACCTCGTCATTGCCCGGCTTGACCGGGCGATCCAGTTATAGCTACATGGTATTGTCTGGATTATCCGGTCAAGCCGGATAATGACCGGGGTGAGTTTGTTCGCCTAGATTGCGGGCAGGCAGGCCTTGCCCCTACGGGAGGAAAAAGGGCAGGCAAGCCTGGCCCCTAGGGGAAGAAAAAAGTCAGCCGCCGCAGGCGGCCTAATTTATGGATTGGAGCTTATAGGCAACAGTATATTAAAAGAATAACTTAGCGCCTTGGCGCCTTAGCGTGAGGCAATGAACTTGTTTCAGCCGGTGATTACCGGGGTTATAGTCAGGCCTGATGAATACCGGGCCAGGAGGGAAGAGAGATGAGGTATCGTCAGTGGTTAATAAGAAGTGGGTTGATTATTTTTATGGTTCTATCCGGGAGGGGTGAGACTTTCGCTGAAAGCGATAGTCTTTTTGATCAGCTGAGGCTTTTTGCCGATGCCCTGGAGATTATCCAGGAGCAGCATGTAGAGGAGGTAGATACCCGGAAACTGATTCACGGGGCCTTAAGAGGAATGCTTGCCTCCCTGGACCCCCACAGCCAGTTTATGGACCCGGACCTTTTTAGAGAATTACAGATACAGACCCGGGGCTACTTCGGGGGCTTAGGTATGGTCGTTACTATGAAGGATAATTTTCTCACGGTCATTTCTCCTCTGGAGGGAACACCGGCCTCTCGGGCCGGTATTAAAGCTAAGGATATGATCATCAAGATAGGAGACGAGCCGACGAAGGACATGATTCTTATGGAAGCGGTAAAAAAACTACGGGGGCCGAAAGGGACTCCGGTAACTATTACCGTAATACGTAACCGGGAGAGATTGCCTGAGATCACTCTCATCCGGGAAATAATCGAATTACCTATCATCCAGGAAGCTCGGATAATTGAGGAAGGAATCGGTTATATCCACCTGGTCAGCTTCCGGGAGGATACGGCAAGAGAGTTAGGAGAAGCCCTCCGGAAATTAGAAGGGGAAGGTATGGAGGCTCTAATTTTAGATTTGCGAGGAAATGCCGGTGGCCTTTTAGGGGCGGCGGTAAATGTGGCCGATAAATTTCTTCCCCCGGGGAAAAAAATCGTCTCTACCCGGGGGCGAGCGGGGGCCAATAGGCGCGATTATTTTGCCCGGGAGGAGCCTTATACTAACTATCCTCTGGTGGTGCTGGTTGATGGGGCCAGCGCCAGCGCTTCCGAGATTGTGGCCGGGGCTATCCAGGACGGGAACAGGGGGATAATCATCGGCACAGAGACCTTTGGCAAAGCCTCGGTTCAGACGCTTATCCCTCTCGGCGATGGCTCAGTTCTAAGATTAACCACGGCTAAATATTTCACTCCCCAGGGACGCTCCTTAGAAGACGAGGGGATTATTCCTGATATTATCGTTGAGGGAGTGGTGGACGAGGTGGGAGAAGGTCTCCCTCCTCAACAAGAAGACGAGATCAACGAGGTGGAAGAAGAAGACCCGGAAAAAGAAGAGATTTTAGACCCCCAGCTAAGACAGGCGCTCAATATCCTCAAGGCCTGGCCCATCTTTAGAGCTATATACAGCCCAGGGGAAAGCAGGGAGGCGAAATGAGGTAAATAGGAGAGCAAGGGGACGGTTCTTCTGCTTCCACAGATAAAAGTCAGTTTATTGAAAATCCTAGACCTCAAGATATCCCTTACTTCGTTCGGCAATCTGATTACCCAGATTCTCGTCGCTAAGAGTGGTCATTGGGCCTTGTTAGCTTAAAGGAAGGGGGGAGATTATGACCCCGCCCAGAAGAACTTTCCCCTGGCCTTTTTCTCCATAAAAAGTGTGATATATGCAGAAGAGGGTCAGGGGAATAGGATTTTTTCAATTTCACCCCCCACCTTAATCCTCTCCCATTAAGGGAGACAGAGAAAGCGAATGGTTTCACCGAATATTTGCTTTTTATGTCGTTTTTATAAGAATCCCTGTTTATTTCTCGACTACTATAGCCCGGCAGGGAAGGACGCAAACCCCGGGGATCTTCAGAGGG
>CAZUTJ010000083.1:2212-5266 GCA_964622875.1 uncultured bacterium | reverse complement strand
CATCCCCCCCCTCAATTATCAATTAATTAGGTGTCTGTCCCTGTCTTCTAATCTGGGGCATTAATGGGGTCAGCCACCTTTTTATAAGAGAAAGAAGAAGTATCAGTTTTCCACATTCCACATTTTCTCCAGTCGACTTACCAAGAATAGATTGCTTTGCTTCGGCTATGCCTCGCAACCGCTAATGCTCCTCGCAATGACAGTAACACCTCAATAATGCGTGAAAGTGCACTTTTTTTAATGTTTATCGACGGTTGTGATACAATACAGTTCGGCAAGTTGTGAAGTTCGGACATTATGTTTATTAGCAACATTTCAAGTTATCGTCGGAACAGTCACTTTGAATTGAGGCAAGTATCGATTGTTTTCTGCAAACTGTTCACAAATATTAATAGTTGTCGTCGCTGGTGCTTTTGCACAACCCTACCTAAAAAGTAGGGTTGTGCAACACGCAGTTATCCGTCAGTAAAGTATATGATTTAACGCATTATTGAGGTAACAAATAACTATCAATGTATGCGGCTTCCTTCTTGCTCTCTTGCCTGGTAACCTATCTTCTCCCGTTATCAAGTAGATTGCTTCGGGCTTTGCCCTGACAATGACACTTTTTGCTGGCTGCTTACGACTTACAGCGGACACCCTTCACCCCTCAACCTTCTTTCTACGCCCATAAAGGGCTACATTGCAACCCGTAAAGAAAAAGTTCATCCCAGAATTCCTTCTCCGATTAGGGCCATTTTAGCATACCCATTTTTCTTATCAAGTTTTTTTTGGTAGCTACCTCCTTTTTGGGTTCCATAACCTCCTTCTTCTGAAAACTTTCCCAAAATTAGCTTACCATGCTAATTCTAAAGTGGCAAGAAGAAATACGAAAATTCGAAAGACTACTACGGGGTTATTCCCACTCCCGTTTTCACGAGGGTAAACTCTATCGGGAATTCAGGGATTTCTTTCTTATGAATTGCCCGGTCAAGCCGGGCAATGACAAATCAAGTCGGGCAATGACAATATCGCCACTAGACACAAAAAGGGGACAGGATGCTTTTTTCCCTTTGTAAGTGGATCTACCAAAAAAGTAGCCTGCCCCCTTTTTCTTTACAACCAGCCATTCCTGGGGCTGGTCGCGGATGAAGACATCGTAATAACGGATGCCGGCCCGGTGTAATCCGGCTCTTAGGAATTGTGGTTGGGGCACAATTTTTTACGATACTTGTTCGAAGGTTTCTTTAGAGCAAATTTTCAAAATGCGTCTTGCTCAATATGCGGTATACAAAAAAATCTTTATCCAGGGAAAAGACCTTATTTATATCCAGGGTCTCAGCTACAATGAGCAAGGTAGCATCGGCAAGGTCCATGGGAAGATTGGAATATTTCTTTTGTAATTCTATTATCCGGGAGAGATGTTCTCTTTGGAGATCAAATATCTCTAACCCACCCAAACTAATCCATTTTAAAAAATCTAACTGGGCCTGAAGATGAACATGCTCTTTGAGAAGGTAGGCAACCTCTGTTACTACCGGCCAGGTAGCGATGAGTCGGCCGCGAATATCCTGGCGATATTCCTCAAGTCTGCGTTTACTCTTCTGGTGATATTTGTCAGATTTGTCAAATAAAGCAATTAAAGGTCCGGCATCAGTTATGGCGACGTTTTCCACTGAACATCTCCCTTAAGTACTGTTTTCTTTTTATGGATAAATTTCCTTTGCCGCTGCTATATCTGCCAAACAGTTTCTGTTCTGTTTCCAAAAAGGACTTGTTGGGGAAATGTCTTCGGTGGTATTCGAGAATGCTTTTAGCGATAACATCTGACATGGAAAGATCTTCTGACCGGCTAAGAAGATGCAGAACTTCTTTAACATGGGTATCGCATCTAGCGGTAATAATTTCCTCTTTGGTTTTGTGTAATTTAACGGTAAGCATCATTATCACCTCCTGTGTTACAAAGTGTAACACAAAATAATGTTTTTGTCAAATATTTCTTTTGACATTGTCAAGACGAAATAGAAATGTCCTATTCTTAGCAAAATAGAAATGTCCTATTTTCATGTTTTATTTAGGGGGGGAATAGATCGCTTTCTCGTTGGTATAGGGTTTCCCTAAACTATTTATCGGTTAAGGGAGGGAAGGGTTGATAGTAAAAATCCTTTCCTGGTTCAATCGAGTAAGAATGGGGGGTATAAACCACTACTTTTTTCGAAAAAAGTTTGACATCATATTCATAATGTGTTAGAGTTAAAAAAAGTAGATATCCTTTTAAGCTCGCTCGGTGAGGCGGTAAAGGGAGGACAGTGATAACAGCAGAGGGGAGAAAATTAAGCCTTTTCGCCTACTATGCGGTCAGGTTCGCTAACCAGCCGGTAGAGCGGGAAGGCTATTTTTATGCCTCTTAAAGTATAAACCCCAGAGAGTGCAGAGTAAGAAAGAAAAAATATAGGACGCAGATGAACGCAGATTTTTAGGATTAAAAAATTAAATTATTAATTATTAATTATTGTTATCTGTATTTATCTGCGAAAATCTGCGTCCAAAAAATTTTTATGTATTTCTTTGTGTCCTCTGTGGTGGTAGGTTTTTTAATGGAGAGGGAACGCTGGTGTTAAAGGTTAAAGAAAAAGCTAAGATAATGCCGGGTGAAGAGATAGAGAAAGTTTTATCCCGCCTGGCTCATGAAATTTTAGAGAGAATTCCCGAGGTCGGGAAGTTGGCTATCATTGGGATTAGGACCCGGGGAGCTTATTTAGCGGAGAGGATAAGAGAAAAACTAAAGGAGGTAGCCAGGGTAGAGGTGCCCCTGGGAATTATGGATATTACCCTCTATCGGGATGACCTCTCGGCCATTGGTCCCCAGCCGGTGGTTCGTTCTACGGAGATCCCTTTTGATATCACGGGAAAAGATGTTGTTCTGGTGGATGATGTTCTTTATACCGGGCGGACGATTCGGGCGGCTCTGGATGGGTTGACGGACCTGGGGCGCCCCCGGGTTATCCAATTGGCGGTTCTCGTTGACCGGGGCCATCGGGAATTGCCCATCCGGGCCGATTATGTGGGGAAGAA
>CAZUTJ010000083.1:0-2112 GCA_964622875.1 uncultured bacterium | reverse complement strand
AAGACTATCGTCAATCTTTTCTTTGAGCCGAGCACCCGCACCAGAATCTCATTTGAGTTAGCCGCCAAGAGGCTCTCTGCCGACACGGTTAATATCTCTGCCTCTACCAGCAGCGTGGTTAAGGGGGAGACCCTTAAAGACACCGCCAGGAATATTGAAGCGATGAAGGTAGATGTCATTATTATACGTCATTCCCTGCCCGGAGCCCCTCACTTTTTGTCCCGGGTAGTCAGCCCTTCTCTTATTAACGCCGGTGATGGAGCCCATGAACATCCTACCCAGGGTTTACTGGACCTCTTCACTATAAGAGAAAAGAAGGGTAAGATTAAAGGGCTTAAAGTAGTTATTGTCGGCGATATTGCTCACAGCCGGGTAGCCCGCTCTAATATCTGGGGCTTAATTAAGTTAGGAGCGGAGGTAGCGGTGGTTGGTCCGGCTACTCTCATTCCGCCTGAGATAGAGAAGATGGGGGTTAAGGTTTATTATCGGGTAGAGGAGGCTATCAGGGAAGCGGATGTTATTAATGTTTTGAGGATTCAACTTGAGCGTCAGAGGGGAGGTCTCTTGCCTTCCCTTCGGGAATACCGGCAACTCTTCGGTATCAATCGGGAGAGACTTAAAGTAGCCTGCCCCCAGGCTCTTATTATGCATCCGGGACCAATAAATCGGGGGATAGAGTTAGACGCGGATGTAGCTGATGGCCCTTACTCGGTGATTTTAGACCAGGTGACTAACGGGTTGGCGGTGCGTATGGCGGTTCTTTATTTATTAGCGGGGTAACTACTTAGGTAAAGCCACAAAGACACCAAGACACTAAGATTACAGATAATTCTTCTTATGCTTTTTTGTAACTACATTAGGTAGATAGGCTGAGGGTTGTTAGTTAGGCTGTAGGCTAGAGGCTAAAGACTAAAGACTATTAGGTTATACTTTGCCCTATGCTCTCTGCTTTCGGTCTTTAGCCCAAGTAATTACTAAATTTCCTTGTTTGCTTTGTGCCTTTGTGCCTTGGTGGCGAAGTTTTCTTGATTGGCGGGAGGGAAAGAGTGAAATTACTGATTAAAGGTGGTCGGTTAATAGATCCTGATAGTGGATTTGATGGAGTGTCCGACCTTTTGCTAGAAGAGGGCAAGATAGCCGCCATCGGCAAAAAGATTTCTGTTGAGGGAGCGGAGGTCATTGAGGCGGGGGGGAGAGTGGTTGCTCCCGGTCTAATTGATATGCATGTTCACCTTCGGGAACCGGGCCGGGAGGATAAAGAGACCATTCACACCGGAACGCGGGCGGCGGCCCGGGGGGGATTTACCGCTGTAGCCTGTATGCCTAATACCGATCCTGTTATTGACAATCAAGGAACGGTAAAGTTTATTTACTCCCAGGCTAAAAAGACCGGGCTCGTCTCTGTCTTCCCCATTGGCAGCATAACCAGGGGTCTGGGGGGAGAGGAGTTAGCGGAGATCGGTGAACTTAAAGAAGCGGGAGTAGTAGCTATCTCCGATGATGGGAAGCCGGTGGAAAATGCGGAAGTTATGCGGCGAGCCCTGGAATATGCCAGGATGTTTGATCTGACGGTTATCTCTCACTGTGAGGACAAAAACCTGAAAGGTGAGGGGGTAATGCATGAGGGTTATTTCTCTACCGTTTTGGGACTTCCCGGCATACCCGCGGCTAGCGAAGAGGTAGTGGTGGCCAGAGACTTAGAGTTAGTGGAACTGAGCGGGGGGTGTCTCCATATCGCTCATGTGACTACGGTTAGGAGCATAGAGATGATCAGGCAAGCTAAATCCCGGGGGGTGAGGGTAACCTGTGAAACGGCTCCTCACTATTTCAGTTTAACCGACGAGGCGGTTAAGAACTTTGATACTAATACTAAGATGAATCCTCCCTTGCGCACGGAGAAAGATGTAGAGGCTATAAAAGAGGGTTTGCAAGATGGAACTATAGATGTTATCGCCACCGATCATGCTCCTCATACTGTGGTGGAGAAAGAAGTGGAATATAGCCTGGCTCCCTTCGGAATAATCGGGTTGGAGACGGCCCTGCCTTTAGTCCTTAGACTTGTTGATGGAGGCTTTTTGACTTTAATGGAGGCAGTAGCCAAAATGTCTATAA
>CAZUTJ010000082.1:0-5324 GCA_964622875.1 uncultured bacterium | reverse complement strand
AAATAAACAGCATTTTAAGTGCATATTTATATGCTAAATGGGTGGAATCTCTGTTTAGTGAATACTTCTAATAAATTAAACTCATGGGTTGGGTATCATGGGCAAAATTAGAGAAAAAATCAGCCGCCGCAGGCGGCCTAATTAAATAATAAGTATATCTGTATCAGGGAAGCCACCTTACAGTTTTTGAATAATCCGACTCATCAATCGGGTCAGTTTCGGTTCGGCTCTGGCGGCTACTTTGAAGATAGTTTCTATATTTGCCGGCTTCAGGGCATCGGGAAGACATTCATCGGTGAGGCAGGAAATTCCTAATACCCTCATTCCTGATTGGATAGCCACAATCACCTCCGGGACCGTGGACATACCCACGGCATCGGCTCCAATGAGTCGGAGGAAGCGGTATTCTGCGGCTGTTTCTAAGTTGGGGCCACTAACGGCTACATAAACGCCTTTTTGAACTTTTATCCTCTCTTCCCGGGCCACTTCTTCGGCAAGGGCCATCAATCTACGGTCGTAGGGCTCGGACATATCCGGGAAGCGCGGGCCCAGCTTTTCATCGTTAACCCCGATGAGGGGATTATCTCCCATAAGATTTATCTGGTCGCTGATAAGCATCAAGTCTCCGACTTCAAAGAGAGGGTTCATCCCTCCGGCGACATTGGAAATGATAAGCGTCTCTGCTCCCAAACGCTTCATCACCCGGACCGGAAAGGTAACTTCCTCCAGAGAATAACCCTCGTAACGGTGAAATCTCCCCTGCATCGCCAGCACCGACTTTCTCCCAATAGTCCCCAGGGCTAACTGCCCGGCATGCCCGGTGACAGTGGAGGTAGGGAAAGCCGGAATTTGAGCGTAAGGAATAATCTCTTTATCCCCAATCTCATTGGCCAAAGCTCCCAACCCCGTCCCTAAGATTATAGCCACCTGAGGTTTGACTTTGGTCCTGGATTGAATAAAATCAGCGGCTTCTTCTACTCTTTTCCTTAAATCAGCCATTGTTTCCCTCTCTCTCACACCAAGTCCAATAATTGAAAACAAAAACCCTAACCACAGAGGACACAGAGAAAATACTTAAAAACTTTTTTGGACGCAGATTTCCGCAGATAAATACAGATATAATTATTTTTAAAAAACAAAAACATAAAGTATAAACTACAAAATTTTACCAGATTTACCCCGTTAGAAATCGCAGACGCTGTCTGCGTCTTATTTCTAACGGGGTTTACACAGAAAAGATTTAATATCTATTTTTTTAATTTTAAGTTCTTTGTATCAGGGACTCCTATAAAAATGGCCTAAAAAAGGGCTTTTAGAAATGTAACTAACTGCATAACAAAGGCTTATGGCAAACAAAAAATTTAAAAATAAAGTTAACAGTTTAAAACTTGACATTTTACCATAAATTTGAATACACTTGTGAGGGCCCAATGTCAACTTTTAAACTCGCAACTTACCTCCAGCATAAGGAGTCCCTGTTGTATAGGAATTTCCTTTTTAAGTAGTTGTAGGGGCGTCATTTATGGCGCCCGTTGATGCGGGTCGGATGAATCCGACCCCTACAAGTTCGCACCGAAGGTGCGCTAATTTATAATCTTGTGCTCATCCCTGCCCGCCTCAGGAGGGTGTGTAATCTGTGGTTATAAAGTTTTTCAAGTATTCCTCCGTGTTCTCTGTGGTAAATTTTTGTTGGTCATTTGTCATTTAAGGTTTTAATTCACGAAGTTCCTTTGCCCTCTTTACCGCGGCTTGGACGCCCTCGGCAAGGATATTCTCAAGCCCTTTCTTTTTAAATACCTTCAGGGCTGCTTCCGTCGTTCCTCCGGGGGAAGTAACCATTTCTCTCAAAACAGAAAGCGGCTCGCTCGTCTTAATAGTCATACTTGCTGCTCCTAAAACAGTCTGACTAATCAATTTTTGCGCCAGCTCGGGCGCTAGCCCTTCCTTCACTCCCACTTCTACCAGATTCTCCATAATCAGGAACATATAAGCCGGGCCACTGCCACTCAAGGCGGTTACCATATCCATCAGCTCTTCGGCAACTTTGACTGTTTCCCCTACCCCCTGGAATATTTCTTCTGTTATTTCCTCTTCTTTTTCCCCGGCAAATCGGCCGGAAGAGATAGCCGTTATCCCCTCTCCAATTAGGGCCGGAGTATTGGGCATTACCCTGACCACAGGTGCACCCTCCCCCAAATATTTCTCAATATATCCCGTCGTTATCCCCGCGGCCAGGGAAATAATAAGCTGAGGAGGACTAATCCCCTTCAATACTTCTTCTATGTCCTTAGGCTTAACGGCAAGAATAACTACTTTAGCCTGATTAACTACCTCCTGATTATCCCCCGCTATGACAACCCTTAACTGCTTATGGATAAGCTCTAATTTATCTTTATCAGGATCGCTAACAATTATATTCTGAGGTTCTACCACCTCTTTCTTCAAGAGACCCTTTATGAGAACCTGCCCCATATTTCCGGCTCCGATAAATCCAATTTTCTTATTAGTCAACATATTTAAACCTTAAAAATGTCTATCTCTCTTACCCAGCAAGAAACTTAAACCGCAGAGGAAAACCCCGATGGCAAAATATAAACCACAAGATTTCGCCAGATTTACACAGAATAAAGAATTAATATCTAATTTTTTTCTTTCATTTTTTAAGGTATAGGAAAGTATAAACGCCTTTTTTTCTGTCATTCCCCGATTCAATCGGGGAATCCAGGCTCTGGATTATCCGGTCAAGCCGGATAATGACATTTTCTTAGTAATGATTTTTGCTTTGTAGTTGCCCAATTTATTGGGCTTTCTTGATTCTCTAATCTGGTGATAATCTGTGCAATCTGTGGTTATAAAGTTTTTTAAGAATCTTTTCTGGAGCCGAAGAGGACGCTGCCCAGGCGAATTATATTAGCCCCTTCTTCAATAGCCACTTCAAAATCCTGGCTCATCCCCATAGATAAATACTTCATCTCTACATTATCCAACTGGCTGGACTTTATCTTTTCGCTTAGATGCTTGAGCCGGCGGAAATAGGGGCGGGATTGTTCCGGGTCGTCAGTGAAGGGAGCCATAGTCATCAGTCCTTGCATTCTTAAATTCTTCAATCTGGAAACAGCCACTAAAAACTCGCTTACCTCATCCACCCCCAGGCCAAATTTCGATTCTTCTCCGGATAGATTCACTTCCACCAGCATATCTATCCTCTTCCCGAGAAGGCCGGCCCGCTTATCTATCTCTTTAGCCAGAGACAGGGAATCAACCGAATGGATAAGGTCAAAAAATCGGAGGGCCTTCCCCACCTTATTACTCTGCAAGTGTCCAATCAAGTGCCAACGGGGAACATCAGCCGCGGGTGGGTTAGAGCTAAGCTCCTCATATTTGGCCAGGGCCTCCTGCACTCGATTTTCTCCGATATGACCCACGCCGGCCGCCAGCGCCTCCCGGATACGAGCAACTTCAACCGTCTTAGTTACTGCAACCAGTTCTATCTCCTCAGCACTGCGCCCGGCCCTGGTCGCAGCCCGGGCGATTCGCCCTTTAATCAGCCTCAGCCTATCCCTGATCTCTTCCATTACTAACCGCCATCTGCCTTCTGTTATCTGTTATCTGTTTTCTATCTCCTAATTTCCTCCACCTTAGCCATCACTAAATTCTTGATCTCCCCCAACCTACTCTCCGTTTGGGCTTCGAATCTGAGGACAAGAACAGCCTGGGTGTTGGAGGCCCGAACCAGTCCCCAACCATCCCCGAAGAGGATTCTTACGCCATCAATATCTATGGTCTCATATTTTCCCTGAAAATAATTCTTGACCTTCTCCACTACCGCAAATTTCTTTTCATCGGGACAATCCATCCTTATCTCAGGAGTGGAGTAATATTTAGTTACTCCTTCCAAAAGTTGAGATAAACTCTTTTCTGTCCGGGAAAGGATCTCCACCAGCCGACCGGAAGCAAAGATAGCGTCATCATAACCAAAATAGTTATCGGCAAAATAGATATGACCGCTCATTTCTCCGGCCAGAAGTGCTCCCTCCTCTTGCATTTTACTTTCGATGAGGGAATGCCCTGTCTTCCACATCAAGGGAATGCCTCCCGCTTTCTCTATCTCTTCAGTTAAACTTTGAGAACACTTAACCTCGAAAATAACCCGGGCTCCCGGATGCTTTTTAAGAATTTCCCGGGCGAATATTATCATCAACTGATCGCCCCAGATTATCTCTCCTCTTTCATCAATTACTCCCAGCCTATCTCCATCTCCATCGTAAGCTATCCCCAGATCAGCTTTCTCCTCCTTCACGGTGGCAATTAAATCTTTTAGATTCTCCGGCAGAGTGGGGTCCGGGTGATGATTGGGAAACCTCCCATCCGACTCGCAGTAAAGCCTGGTTACCCGACAACCCAGAGCCTCCAATAAGGAAGGGGCTATCTCAGAAGCAGTCCCATTGCCCGCATCTACCACTACCTTAAGCCCTCTATTTAACTTTATTTTCTCTTTAAGACAACTTAGATAAGCTAACCCGGGGTCCTCATTCTTTAATTGTCCTTTACCCTCCCGGAATTTTCCCGACTCCATTATCTTTCTTAATTCCTGAATCTCTTCCCCGTAGATGCTGTGACAACCGCGACTGATCTTAAACCCATTAAACTCGGGAGGATTGTGGCTGGCCGTGATCATCACTCCCCCATCCTTTTTATAATGAATCAAGGAAAAATAAAATACCGGAGAGGGAAACTCGCCGATGTCCAGAACATCACATCCAGTAGAAATGATTCCGGAAATGAGAACATCGCGGTAGGGCTTTGAAGATAAACGATTGTCTCGAGCCACGACAACCCCCTTTCCCTGAAAATCCTGGATGTAGCTCCCAAAAGCCTTCCCCAGAGCTTCTACCATCTCTATATTCAAATCTTTATCAACTAATCCCCGAATATCATATTCCCGAAAAATTTGCCGATTCATAGAAACCTCCCTTTCCCATCGGTATTGTCAAATTTTAACCACAGATTACACAGATTTCCACAAGATTTTCTTATAATTTCTAAAATTTTTATTATTCTCTCGTGTAAATCTCGTGAAATCTTGTGGTTTCATCTTTCTTTTTTTCCATACTTTTCGTGGGGATGGAAGACCTTACGACTGACGATTTCTATCACCTCCTGCTTAATGTTAAACCTTCGATAGAAACAGGACTTATAGCCGGTATGGCAAGCCCCACCTCCTTTCTGATGGACTCTGATTAAGAGGCTATCTTCATCACAATCAAAGAGGATTTCGTGAACGAGCTGCTCGCAACCGGAGGTTTCTCCTTTCTTCCACAACT
>CAZUTJ010000081.1:0-5340 GCA_964622875.1 uncultured bacterium | reverse complement strand
CTTCTCCGGCCTTAGCGGAGGAAAGAGAGGCTCTGGCCGAGGAGAGAGAGGCCCTTTCCTTAGCCAGGAGGGCCTATTTTGATGGGCTCTACGATTTAGCTTTTGCTCAGTTAGTGAGTTTCTTAGAGGCTTATCCACAGGCAGAGAATAGAGACAAGGCCCGTTTTTTATTAGGAGAATGCCTCTTTAATCAGGGGAGGTTTCTCCAGGCTGTAGAGAAATATAGGGTGGTTCTGAAGAGCTATCCGGCCTCAGAGCTGAAGGATAAGGCTCACTATCGCCTGGGCCGCTCTTACTTTGAAGGGGGGAATCCGGAAGAGGCTGCCACTTCCTTCCAATCCTTTCTGGAGAAACATCCTCAGAGTTCTCTTCTCCCGGCCGTTATCTACTGGTTGGGGGAATCTTATTTCCGCCAGGGAAGGCTTCCGGAAGCTATTAATTATTATCGAAAAGTGGTGGAAAGGTATCCTCAATCTCTTTTCGCTGATTACGGGCTTTATTCTCTGGGACACAGCCTCTACCGGTTGGGAAAGTTTGAGGAGGCGGCCAAGGCTTTTAAGGAGCATCTGAGCGGTTTCCCGGAAAGCCGGCTGTCTTCTTCCAGCCAACATCTCCGAGCTCTTTCTCTCTTTCGGGCGGGCCGGTTTGAGGAATCCCTTATCGCTTACGAGAAGCTGCTCGTTGCCGGGGACGAAGAATATATTGTCAGGGCTCACTACGGCCGGGCGGAATCTTTCCGGAGTTTAAAGAATTACGACCAGGCCCTGAAAAGTTATCGGGAGTTGATAGAGACTTTCCCCGAGAGTGAGTATGCTCCCCGGGCTCAATATCGCCGGGGTCTTATCTACCGGGAGAAGGGGAAGCTAAAGCAGGCGGCTGAAGCTCACCGGGAGTTTGGGGAAAGGTTCCCGGAAAATCTTTTAGCTCCCCGGACCCTTTTTCATTTGGGGGAAATTTATATCCGGTTAGAGGAGGCCGAATCCGCTCGTGAGGTTTACCGAAAGCTTCTAAATAACTATCCCCGCTCGGAGTGGGCGGCGCCAGCCCTCTTCCTCCTTGGCTGGAGCTATCTTGAGGAGGGAAAAGCCCTACCGGCCCAGGAGGCCTGGGAGAAATTATTAGCCGATTTTCCGGATAGCGACCTGGCCGCTGCTTCTTATTTGGCCCTGGGAAATATCTTTTACAAAAAAGGAGAATTCGCTCAGGCAAAAGAGAACTATCAGAAAGTATTAGAGAAATATGGAGAAGGTCCCTGGGCGGCTCAGGCTCAACTGTGGTGGGGGTTAAGTTTATATAAGATGTCGGAATATGAAGAATCAGCGGAGGTCATGGGGTCCCTCCGGGCCCGCTTTCCCCAAAGCCCTCTCGGCGCTCAGGCCCAGTACTGGAAAGGGAAATCTCTCTTCGCCCGGGGAGACTATTCTGAAGCTATGGCTACTTATAAAAATCTTTTAAGGATGTTCCCGGAGAGCCCCTGGGCGGCTCCGGCCCAATATAGTCTGGGCTGGAGTTATCTTAAAAAGGGGGAATTTGAGGAAGCCTCCTCCGCCTTTGCGGACTTGATTTCCCGGTTTCCCGGAAGCGAACTTCGAGGGGAGGCCCAACTTCGCCTTGGGGACCTGCTTTTCCATCAGGAAAAATTTTCCCGGGCCCGGAAAATTTATCAGGAGTTAGCTGCGAGATATCCTGAGGATGATTTGCTTCCCCTAACTCGCTTCCGCATTGGCTCTACCTATTATCGTGAGGGAAAGTTTGCAGAGGCGGGAGCTTCCTTCCGGGAGTTGGTGAATGACTATCCCCCAGGTCCCTGGGCCGATGATGGACAATACTGGTTGGCCTCTTCCTATTTTCGCCTGGGTAAATTTGAGGAGGCTATAAACGCTTACCAAAAACTCCTCGAAGGTTTTCCCACTAGCGAATTAGTGGTAGAAGCCTTCTTCCGCCAGGGGAATGTCCATTATTATCAGGGGGATTACCAGGAAGCTCTAGCTATTTACGAAAGGTTAATCAAATCCTTCCCGGAAAGCCCTCAGGCGGAGGAGGCTCGTTACCGCCGGGGCTGGAGCTATGTTTTCTCCGGGGAGAGGGAAAGGGCCCTAAACACCTTTAAGGAGTATTTGCAACATCATCCTCAGGGAGAGTTTTCCCCCCAGGCGCAGTTATGGGTGGGGGAATATTATTATGAGGAAAAAGATTTCTCTCAGGCGGCAGTAGTTTTTAAAAATTTCCTCACTGACCATCCCGACAGCCTCTTAGGGGATAGGGCCCGTTACCGGCTGGGAGAAAGTCTGCTCAGAAAGGATAAATTCTCCCAGGCCCGAGCGGAGTTTGAGAGGCTTCGGGCCGATTTTCCTCAAACTGTTTTTCGCTTACAAGCAGAATTCCGGATAGGTTATTGTCTGATCCGAGAGGGAAAATATAAGGAAGCAGTAGAAATATACCAGAGGCTTCTTGAGGAGCAGCCGGAAAACTTCCTGGCCCGGGAAATAAAACTGGGGCTGGGTAAAGCCTGGGAAGGTCTGGAAGAATGGGGCCGGGCTAGAGAAATGTATAGGAAAATCGTTCGGGGAAAGAGCGATGAAATGGCCGTGGAGGCTCAGTTTAGAGTCGCCGCTGCTTACCGGAAGGAAGAAAGCTTTAAGGAAGCCACTATCGGGTACTTAAAGGTAGTCTATTTTCATTCCGACTTCCGGGATTGGGTTCTCAAGGCCAAGGAGAGGGCCGGATTCTGTCTGGAAAAGCAGGAAAAGTGGGAGGACGCTAAAAGAATCTACGAGAAGTTGCTCCAGGCTGACCCGGAAGGAGTAAAAGGAGAGTTAGCTCGGGAAAGACTCAGAGGGATTGAAGAGAGAAGGTCAGGAATAAAATAAAAATCAACCACAGAGAGCACAGATCCGGAAAGAAAAATATAGGACGCAGATGAGCGCAGATTTTTAGGATTAAAAAAATGACTACTCAGCCACCAAGACACCAAGGCACCAAGGTAAACAAGGAAATTTAGTAACTACTTAGGCTCAAGACCGAAGGCAAAGGGCTGAAATAGACTAATAACCTTCAGCCTATCTACCTAAAGTAGTTACAAAAAAGCATAAAAAGAATTATTCTGTAATCTTAGTGTCTTGGTGTCTTTGTGGCCCTAGCCTAGTGCTTTGTGACACGAATTGTTGATGGTCAGCGCATCTTGTCATTGCCTGACTTGATCGGGCAATCCACAGGAAAAACCATTCTGGATTCCCGCTTGCGCGGGAATGACAGCTATTAGGAATTTATGTCACAGAGCACTAGAGTAGTCACAAATTATTATTATCTGTATTAATCTTGCGAAAATCTGCGTCCAAAAAGTTTTTATGTATTTCTCTGTGTCTCTGTGGTTTAAAGATTAAGAGGAGAGAGATAATGCTTGATTTTATTCAGCCGGCCCTGGAGTTTATGGCTAAAGGCGGAGCCATGCTTTATCCCATTATTTTTGCCTCCTGGATCGCTATCGCCATTATCATTGAGCGGTTCTGGAGTTTTCGTCAGATGCATGTCCCGCGCCGGAAACTGATGTCGGACATCGGAGCTTCCCTGAAGAGAAAGAAGGTCCTGGAAGCTATCTCCCTCTGCGATAAAATTCCTCGCCCTTTAGCCCGGGTGGTCAAGAAGGGACTCCTCCGGCACGACCGGGGCAAAGCGGAGATAAAAGAGGTGATGCAGGAAGCCGGACAGGAGGAGCTTCTTGATATGGAAAGATATCTGCCCATTCTGGGGACCTTAGTCTATATTACCCCCCTCCTCGGCCTCCTGGGAACAGTCCTGGGAATGATTGAGGTCTTTATGGATATTCAAAGGGAAGTGGAGTTTGCTACCGCGGCCGGTTTAGCAGGAGGAATCTGGGAGGCTTTAATTAGCACCGCGGCCGGGTTGGGGGTAGCCATACCGGTTCTCATTGCCTATAACTACTTCGTCGGGCGGGTGGATGGATTTCTCATAGAGGTGAAGAGAACAGCGACGGATTTGGTCAACCTCCTTTCGCCCCGGGAAGAGGACTATGGAGTTTAAGAAGCGAACTCAGCGGATTGTGGGAAAAGTGGATTTGATTCCTTTGATAGATGTCGTTCTGCTCCTGCTCATATTTTTTATTCTCTCTTCTCGCTTTATTTTCCAATCTGTGATCGCGGTAGATTTGCCGAAAGCTATTACTGCTGATGTGGAAGCCCAGGCGAACCATACTGTCATCCTTACCCGGGGCGGTCTCATCTTTTTTGATGGAAGGAAGGTCCCTGAGGAAGGGCTTATCTTCGGATTAGAATTAGCTCGCTCCCGGGGTCGGGACCCGCTGGTGATCATCAGAGCCGATAAGGAAGTTTCCTACAGTCAGGTGATGAAAATTATGGGTCTGGCCAGGAAGGCAGGAATTAAGCGTCTGGCCCTGGCCACGGAACCGGAAAGATAAAAGAAGAGGTTCGAAGGTTCAAGGTTCTAAATGACAAATGACAAAATCCAAATTTCAAATAAATGTCAAATGTCAAATCTCAAAATTTTGGAATTTGGTATTTGGATTTTATTTGGATTTTGACATTTGGTATTTGGATTTACCGGATTTATCCGGTATTTGGATTTTGGGATTTATCTGAGCCTGGCGAGGATATCTTATGTCTGCTCGACGGATGCTTATTATTTCGCTCCTTATTTCCTTATTGGGGCACTTGATCATATTCATCACTTTCTCGGCAACCACCCCTGATAAGAGAGAGAGACCCCCCGAGCTTATCCACCTCTCTTTTTTAGGTGAGCTGACGGAGAGAAGAATATCTTCCCGGGTAGAGACCATTGTCAGAGAAAGCCCACCCCCACTTCAGCCGCTGGTCAGGGAGATAGAAATGGGACCCGGCCCGAACCTGAGCAAATCTCTCCCGACTGGGCCCGTTCCTCAAATATTCGTGGAGGAGATACTCTCCCTTCCTCAGCGGGAAGAGGCCTCTCTCCTTCGGATGAGGATAGCCGAGGATAGGAAAGAAGTTCCTCCTAAAA
Source organism: uncultured bacterium (assembly GCA_964622875.1). GTDB lineage: Bacteria > NPL-UPA2 > NPL-UPA2 > NPL-UPA2 > JAADIA01 > CAZGXS01. The sequence continues at coordinate 327 of CAZUTJ010000081.1, read as the reverse complement.
GACCCCACCTTCTGGAAAAGGAGCAAGATGAATGATTGAGGTTGGCCTCTCTTTAGCTTTTACCTTATATCTCCTCCTCGTCCTGGCCTTCTTTTTTCTCCTCTGGGCTCACCAGGAAAGGAAGAAAAGGTTTAAGAGCCTGGATGAGCAAGAGAGATATCTCTGGCAATGTTCCATCTGCGCCTTCATCTACCTTGATCCCGAGGAAGACCACCTTTCCCGCTGCCCCCGCTGCCGGAGCTTTAATAAAAGAGGGGTAAACTGTTAAATTGTTAAACTGTTAAATGGCTAAATTGTTAAACGGCTTTTCAATATAGCAGTTTAGCA
>CAZUTJ010000080.1:3359-5367 GCA_964622875.1 uncultured bacterium | reverse complement strand
AAAGATTAAGTTTTAATTCTTATCTGTGCAAATCTGGTGAAATCTTGTGGTTTATACTTTATGTTTATGTTTTTCAAAAATAATTATATCCGTATTTATCTGCGAAAATCTGCGTCCCAAAAAGTTTTTAAGTATTTTCTCTGTGTCCTCTGTGGTTAGAAGGTTTTCTTGATGATTAAGATGAAAATAGGGCTTCTACAAACTCTTCCCGGGCGAATTCAGCTAAATCATCCTGGCTTTCTCCTGTCCCTATTAGCTTAACGGGAATATTCAGCTCCTCTTCTATGGCCAGCACTATTCCTCCCCGGGCTGTTCCATCCAGCTTGGCCAGGATAATTCCGGTTACCTGAAGCGCCTCCTTAAATAACTTGGCCTGGGAAAGAGCATTTTGACCGATAGTAGCATCCAGAACGAGGAGAATCTCTTCCGGAGCCCCCTCTTTCTTCTCCCCCAGGACCCTTTTTATCTTTCTTAGCTCTTCCATGAGGTTCCTCTGAGTATGTAACCGGCCGGCGGTATCGACAATAAGGATATCCGTACCCCTTGCTTGAGCAGCGCTTAAAGCATCATAAGCCACCGCCGCCGGATCGGCCCCATACTGATGCTTAATAATCTCTACCCCTATCCTCTCCCCCCAGATCTCTAATTGCTCTATAGAACCGGCCCGGAAGGTATCGCTGGCGGCCAGGAGCACTCTTTTCTTCTTCTCCCGGAAGCGGTAGGCTAACTTGGCCAGGGAGGTCGTCTTCCCCACTCCGTTAACTCCCACCCCTAAAATCACGCTGGGCGAAGACGGGGACAGGGTTATGCTCCGGGAGCAGTCAAGAAGAAGTGAGAGCAGCTCTCCTTTAAGAAAAGGCTTAATGTCAGCCAATTCCCTTAATCTCTCCTCCTTCATCCTCTCCAGAACCTTGGCCGTCGTCTTCACTCCCAAATCGGCCTGGATAAGAATAGACTCCAACTCTTCCGGAACCTCGGAACCAATCTTCCCCCTAACCGTCAGTAAATTTTCCAGCCCAGCGGAGAGGTTTTGGCGGGTTCGGGAGAGGCCTCGCTTCAGTCTTTCAAAGACATGTCCCATTTTTTTAACCCACAAATATTCGGGTAACTGGTAAGATCGAAGTGGAGAGGAGTAATAGAGACATAATTTTCCCGCACCGCTTTTCTGTCGGTTTCCCCATCGTCTTCCTCTTTGATGCTCTCGCCGGTTAACCAATAGTAAGTATTTCCCCGGGGATCCTGGCGCTTCTTAAAGGTATTTTTAAAGCGCACCTTTCCCTGCCGGGTAATTTTTACCCCTTTGATTTCGGCCCGGGGAACGGCGGGGATGTTTACATTGAGCAATATTCCTGCGGGCAGTTTTTTCTCCTTCACCTTGAGGCAAAATTCCCTGGCAAAGGCAGCGGCAAAGCTATAATCAGCCAGCTCCTCCCGGGTAGCCAGAGAGATAGCCAAAGAGGGAATGCCTAAGATAGCCCCTTCGGTAGCCGCCGAGACTGTGCCTGAATAAATGATATCAACTCCTAAATTAGGCCCGAAATTTATGCCCGAGACCAGCATATCCGGGAGTTCCTTAAAAATAGCCATAGCCCCTAATTTAACGCAATCGGCCGGAGTGCCGTTAACGGAATAACCATAAAGGGAGCCGTCCCGATAGACTTCTTTAATCCGCAAGGGATTGTAAGGGGTGATAGCATGCCCCATAGCACTTTGCTCTGTCTCCGGAGCCACGATAGAAACCTGGCTAATTTTCCTCATTTCCCCATAAAGAGCATTTATCCCCGGAGCATTTATACCGTCATCATTAGTAAGAAGAATTTTCACAGGCCTCCTCTTTAAAGTGTCAGAGTGTCAGAGTGTCAAAGTAAAAACTACTTAAGGTAAATAGGCTGAAAGCTTTTAATTAGGCTATTAGGCTGTTAGGTTCAAGATTCCGGACTCAAAAACCTCTATGCCCTTTGCTCTATGCCTTGTACCTTCAGCCTAACAGCCTTCAGCCTAACAGCCT
>CAZUTJ010000080.1:0-3259 GCA_964622875.1 uncultured bacterium | reverse complement strand
GCCCTTTGCTCTATGCCTTGTACCTTCAGCCTAACAGCCTTCAGCCTAACAGCCTACCAAAATCTTATAGCTCTAACTCAGCGTGGCACACCCCTTCCTCCTGGGTGATCTTAAAGCCTCTTTTTCGGAAGATGTGCAGCATAATGAAGTTCTCTCTCAGAACTTCCGCATATACCGTTTTAATGCCCCTCTTTCTGGCGATATCAAGAATATAGTCTGTGAATTTGTTCCCCAGGTTCTGGTTATGCCACGGATCCGCAACTACAATGGCGAATTCGGCGATCTCGTTGGACGGGTCTGCGATGAGGCGAACCACACCGGCCATTTTCTTTTTGCGGTCTTCCTCAATCTCGGCAATAATGGCTATCTCCCGGTCATAATCTATCTGGGTGTAGCGAATCAGCAGCTCATGGGTAATACTTTTAATCAACTGGAAGAACCGGAAACGTTGCGTCCGTTCCGAGAGGTTGGCGAACATCTCTCCTTCCAGGGATTCATCTTCGGGCCGGATCGGCCGAAGGACAACAGTTCTGCCGTCCTTTAAGGTAAACGGTTCGATGTATTCCTCGGGATAAGGCGATATAACCATGTGGGAATACGGCTTGATCTTCCTTCCGGTGACTTTCTCATCGAGTACCACCTTGGCGTCGAGAACGATACCCCCTTTTTCATCCACAGCAAAGGGGTTGATGTCTATTTCCTTGATTTCCGGAAAGTCCATTACCAGGTAAGCAAATTTATACAGCACAAACTGAATAGCCGGGATATCGCAGCCTTTCATCCCGCGGTACCCTTTTAACAGTTCATAGATTTTCGTTTCTTCAATGAGCCTCATAGAAATCGCCATGTTCAGTGGTGGTAAAGCTACATTAGTGTCTTTAAAAAGCTCAACAGCCACGCCGCCCATCCCAAAAACAATGACTGGCCCAAATAAGGGATCTTTTCTGCAACCGATGAGCACTTCGTATTTTTTGAAGATCATCTCTTCAATCAACACTCCCTCTATTCTTGCCGCAGGCACGAGCTTTTTCGCTGAACCGATCATAGCATCAAATGCTTGCACCGCTTCGTCTCGGGAGTGGATGTTGAGCTTGACGCCTCCTACATCTGTTTTGTGAAAGATATCCGGGGAAAGAATCTTCATCGCCACCGGAAACCCAATATCCGAGGCAATATCCGCGGCTTCACCAGCGGTTTTTGCCACCCCGCTTTGGGTAGTGGGAATTCCGTAATTGGAGAGCAGCTTTTTGGATTCGATCTCGGTTAGTACATACCGGTCCGCCTTGACGGCATTTTCAATAAGCTCCCGGTTAGCCTCTCGTTTAGGGTCAAATCCGTGCGGGATATTTGCGGGTGTTTCATACAAGAGTTCCAGGTTTTTGGAGTAACTGTACATCTCCATAAAGGATCTCACCGCATCTTCCGGTATTCTGTACACCGGGATGTTGCCCTGCTCTAAAATCTCACTACCTTTGCTAACATCTTCTTCGCCCATCCATGAGGCCAGGATTGTCTTTTTATGTCGGTTTGGCAAAGCCACCATCTTTTGAGCAATAGCTACGGAATCGGTCATGGCCTGCGGTGTCAGAATAACCAGAGCTCCATCCACATTCTTATCATCTATGCATAATTCCGCCGCCTTTTCATATCGGGTGAAATCAGCATCTCCCAATACATCCACGGGATTAGAGCGGCTCCACGCAGACGGAAGGATGGCATTAAGTTTCCCGATGGTTTCGTCCGAAAGGACGGCCAATTTTCCGCCCTCCTCGATAAGCGTATCTGTAGCAATAACCCCCGGGCCACCGGCATTGGTTATGATAGCCAGTCGTCTTCCGGAGGGCCTTCGCTGCATGGCCAGGGTTTGGGCACAGTCGAACAGCTCACGGATGGTATTCACCCGGATAATACCCGCCCTTTTGAACGCTGCATCGAATACCGCGTCGTTTCCGGTCAGGCTGCCCGTGTGAGACATAGCGGCTTTGGCTCCTTCCAGACTCTTTCCAACCTTCAAAACAATGATCGGCTTGGTCCGGGTAAAGGCCCTGGCCGCACTCAGAAATTTTCTGGCATTCATCAGGGATTCCATGTAAATCAGAATGCTCGTAGTCTCAGGATCTTGCCCAAAGTAATCTATTAAGTCATCAAAACCCACATCAATCATAGAGCCGACGGAAACGAAGTGGCTGAAACCTACATTCTGTTTAACCGACCAATCCAATATGGCGGTGCACAAGGCCCCGCTCTGAGAGATAAAAACCGTTTTCCCCGGCAGCGCCATTTTGTTGGCAAAACTGGCATTGAGATGGAGGGAGGGCCGGATGAAGCCCAGGCAGTTGGGGCCAATAATCCGCATATCGTACTTTCCGGCGGTTTCCAGAATATCATTGCTCGCGGCCTCTCCTTCTGCACCCGTCTCTTTAAATCCTGAAGAGATAATCACTATACTACCCACTCCACCCTCTCCGCATTCCCGGACAAGGCCGGGAATTGTTTTCGCCGGAGTGGCGATTATGGCCAGATCAATTTTATCGGGGGTATCCCCCACCGAGCGATAAGCCTTAACCCCAAAGATGCTTTCTCTATTTAAATTAATAGGATATACGATACCCTCATAGCCGCTTCCAATCAGATTATTCATCAAAGAATACCCCACCCGCCCCTTTTGGTTGGTGGCTCCTATAACGGCTATAGTACCGGGATTGAATAATTTATTGAGTTTCTTGATGGCCATTTTCTCACCTCTAAATTAAACTCTACTTGGTTAAATTCTTGCCACAAAGGCACGAAGACACAAAAATAACTCTAACAAACATAATACCTTATGAAAAATAAATGCCTTAAACAGAAGCACAAAGCATTCTTTCTCCGTAATGTCTTGCAACTATTATACTTACTTCTTTGTGCCTTGGTGTCTTAGTGGCATTTTTAACAAAGCACTGTTAAATTGCTAAATTGCTATTGCTTGGTAACCCAAATTTCTGTCAGGTACAGTTGAGGTAGTGTAGGGGCTTGTCCCCGTTCTCTACGCCCATAAAGGGCTACACTACATAAATGGGACAAAATTAATGTAAAATATTCAGTCAAGACCGTTCTTAAATATCTCACGCAAAGGCGTAAAGATAAAGATAAATATCTCACGCAAAGGCGCCAAGGCGCAAAAATATAAAGACAAAAGATGAGGACTTTTGATAAATTTTAGATCGGAGCTTATAATCGACGGTATATTAAAAAAATAACTTTGCGCCTTGGCGCCTTT
>CAZUTJ010000079.1:0-5397 GCA_964622875.1 uncultured bacterium | reverse complement strand
GTACCTGACAGAAATTTGGGTCACAGAGCACCAGGCTTATAATCTGTGTTTGTCAGTGTCCATCTGTGCTTACTGTCTGAATCACCGGGGTCAAATCTTTATTATTGACAAGAGGTAGTTTTTATTCTATGCTCTTTTTATGGCAAGAGCACTAAGGGTACAATATGAAGATGTGTTATATCACCTCACCTGTCGTGGCAATGAAAGGAAAAACATCTTTCGTGACGAGAAGGACAGGGAGGGGCTATAAAGGGGTGGCAGACCGCAGGTCTGACGGGATATTTTAGAAAAAGATTGCGAGAGAAAATAAGCAGAGATAAGAATCTTTCAGCGTTAGTGAAAAGAATAGAAAATAATCTGTCAATAATAAAGATTTGACCCCTTACAACTGAGAGGAAAAAAGATGAAAACTTTAAGGGTGGGGATGGCCCAGATAAATCCTACCGTGGGAAACCTGGAAGGAAACAAGAGAATAATTCTTCAGAACCTCAGCCAGGCCAAAGGGCAGGGTATAGACCTGCTCACTTTTCCGGAGCTGGGCCTTTCTGGTTATCCGCCGGAAGATTTACTGCTCAAACCCGGTTTTCTTAAGGATAATCACCGGGTTTTAGGAGAGGTAGCGGCGTGGGTAAAGGGTATCACCGTAGTCGTTGGCTTTGCCGATAGCGATGGAAAAGGAAATATTTATAATGCTGCGGCCTTGATTCATGAGGAAAAAATAGTAGCTATTTATCGCAAGGTTTATTTACCTAACTACGGAGTGTTTGATGAGAAACGATATTTTCAGGCCGGGAAGGAACCCGTGGTTTTTGTTCTCCGAGGGGTTATCGTTGGTATCACTATCTGCGAGGATGTATGGTTTCCCCGGGGCCCGGTCGCGGCGGAGGCCGGGGAAGGTCAGGCGGAGGTTGTTTTGAATATCTCCGCTTCTCCCTACCATGTTGGTAAAGGGAAGCTTCGGGAGAAAATTCTCTCTGATAGAGCCCGGGAAAGTTGTGTCATTATCTCCTATAATAACCTCATAGGCGGTCAGGATGAGCTTGTTTTTGATGGAGGAGGGATGATTTTCGACCAAAAGGGGGGAAAGGTTGCTCAGGGCAAACATTTTCAGGAGGATTTAATCATTGCCGACCTTAATATTGATAGAGTGCGGAGCGCTCGCTCTCAGGGCAGAGATAAATTTATGCTGAGGAATTTTAAAAAGCCCCTCTCCCCTTACCCTAATACCCTAAAGGGCACAAGCGGGCACAAGCGGGGGAGAGGGAAGGGTGAGGGGGTAAAGAGAATAGAGCTAACTGGGGTTAGGGGGGGAAAGAAAAAGTTGCCTTTACTCAGGAAGAAGGTAGAAAAGCTAAGTCAACTGGAGGAGGTTTACCAGGCCCTGGTTTTAGGAGTCTATGACTATGTCGGAAAGAATGGATTTAAGAAAGTTGTCATTGGTCTGAGTGGGGGCATAGATTCTTCTTTGACGGCCGCCATTGCTGTAGATGCTCTGGGGAAGGACAATGTAACCGGTTTATCTATGCCCTCTATCTATTCTTCTGCCGCAGCCCAGGCGGATACGAGGAAATTAGCTGGGAATTTAGGAATAAGGCTAATTATTATACCTATCAAAGAAATCTTCCAGGCTTATTTGGGAGCTTTTCAGGAAGAATTTAAGGGTTTGGAGCCGGATGTTACCGAGGAAAACCTTCAGGCCCGGGTAAGAGGTAATATCCTGATGGCCTTTTCCAACAAGTCCGGCGCCCTGGTATTGACTACAGGAAATAAGAGCGAGACGGGCGTTGGTTACTGTACCCTTTACGGGGATATGGCAGGAGGCTTCGCTGTAATTAAAGATGTCTCCAAGACTCTGGTATATAGACTATCCCGATATAGAAATAGGAAAGCAGGCCGAAACTTAATCCCCGGGAGTGTTCTTAAGCGGGAGCCCTCGGCGGAACTCCGACCCAACCAGAAAGATGAAGATACCTTGCCCCCTTATGCTATCCTGGACCCAATTTTAGAGGCTTATGTGGAGGAAGGTAAAAGCAGCGAGGAGATTGTGGCTCGAGGATTTAACCGGGAGTTGGTAAAGAAGATTATCCACATGGTGGATAGTAACGAATATAAACGGCGCCAGGGTCCCCCGGGAGTAAAGATTACACCTCGAGCTTTTGGTAAAGATAGAAGATTTCCCATCACCAATAGATACCGGGGTTTTTGAAAACATCAAAAAAACTTTTTTGGACGCAGATTTTCGCAAGATTAATAAAGATAATATTTTTTAAAGTGTAAAAAGTATAAACATCTATTTATTGGCTTGATAAATCAAGCAACTACGGTTCGTCTTTGTAGTTGCCCCTGTCTGCATGCAAATACGCACAGGCAGGCAATTTACTTGTGCCCCAAAGGGATATTGAGCTTTTCTTAATTTTTTAATCCTTTAAATCTGCGTTTATCTGCGTCCAAAAGTAATTAAGTTTTTGACAATATCAGGAGAAGAAAATTGAAGATAGTTATTGCTCCGGATTCTTTTAAAGGGTCTCTTTCGGCCGGAGAAGTAGCGGAGGCCATAGAGGAGGGGGTAAGGAGAGTTTTTCCCCAGGCCGAGGTAGAGAAAGTGCCTTTAGCCGATGGAGGAGAGGGAACGGTAATAGCTCTGGTTGAGGCTACAGGAGGGAAGATAGAGAAAGCAGAGGTAACCGGGCCTTTGGGGGAGAAGGTGAAAGCCCATTACGGAATCCTGGGAGAGGAGAAGATAGCTGTTATTGAAATGGCGGCGGCTTCGGGGCTGCCTCTGGTTCCCCAAGAAAAAAGAGACCCTTCCCGAACGACCACTTATGGGACGGGGGAATTGATTAAGGCGGCTCTTCAGGAAGGCTCTCGGGAATTTATCATCGGTATTGGAGGAAGCGCTACTACTGATGGGGGGGCGGGAATGGCTCAAGCCCTGGGAGCAAAATTGCTGGATAGAAGAGGGGAAGATATCGGCTTTGGGGGAGGGGAACTGGGGAGGCTTCAGAGGATAGATATTGCTCATCTTGACCGACGCCTAAGAAAGAGCAAGGTAACTATTGCTTCCGATGTAGATAATCCTCTTTGTGGAGATCGGGGAGCAGCCCGGGTCTATGGTCCTCAGAAGGGAGCTTCCCCGGAGATGATAGAAAAATTAGATCAGGCGCTCCAGCATTTTGCTAAAATTTTAAAGAGGGATTTAGGTAAAGAGGTGGCGGATATCCCCGGAGCGGGAGCAGCCGGAGGATTAGGAGCCGGGCTGATAGCCTTCCTGGGAGCAACTCTAAGATCGGGAGTGGATATCATTATAGAGGTGGTAGAGTTGGAAAAGAAGATTCTTGATGCTGATCTCATCATCACCGGGGAAGGAAAAATGGATAAGCAGACTATTTATGGTAAAACTCCCTATGGAGTAGCTAAGTTAGCCGGGAAGCACAAGAAGAGATTAATAGGTATCTGCGGAATGCTGGGAGAAGGAGCGGAAATTCTTTACCGGTATGGTTTCCAGGCTCTTTTTCCCAACTTAAAAGATTCAATGAGTGTAGAAGAAGCTATGAAGAGGGCGAGAGAACTGACTACGGCCACTGCTGAAAAAGCCATGCGCCTTTGGAAAGAATAAGAATAAGTGTCAGTGTCAGTGGTAAACCTTACCCACTCAACCACTCAACCACTCACCCTCGCTGCCAGGTGGTTTCCCCGGGATGGTCTTTCAAGATAATTCCTTTCTCTTTTAATTCTTTTCTGAGGGCATCGGCTTTTTTCCAATCTTTTTTTTGGCGGGCCTCTTCTCTCTCCCTGATCAAATTCCGTTCCTCATCGTTAAGCTCTATTCTTTCTTCCTCCAAAATACCGAGAACCTGATCGAATTTTTCTATTTCTTTCAAAACCTTAGCGGCATCTTTTTGGCAAAGCTCTTGTTTGTTTATTTCCCTTACCAAATCAAATATAGCGGCCAGAGCGGGGGAAATATTTAGGTCATCATCCATAGCTGTTTCGAACTGCCCCCGGGCTTTCTCAAGCAAGAGGGGAATCTCCTGGCTCTCCCGGCCCTCAGAAGCACATCCTAAGCTTCTCTTAAATTCCAGAAGTCGTTCCACAGCCTGACGGGAAGCCTCCAGTCCCTCCCGGGTGAAATTGAGCGGTTGTCGATAATTAACACTTAGAAGTAGATAGCGGAGAACCCGGGCCGAATAACCTTTCCCTAAAATATCTTTGACGGTATAGAAATTTCCCCGGGACTTAGACATCTTTTCGTTTTCCACCAGGAGATGACGGGCGTGCATCCAATATCTGGCGAACGGCTTTCCGGTAGCTCCCTCCGATTGAGCTATCTCGCACTCGTGATGGGGAAAAATATTGTCTTCCCCTCCGGTGTGAATATCCAGGGTATCTCCCAGGTACTTCATAGCCATAGCCGAACACTCAATGTGCCAGCCCGGGAAACCCCGCCCCCAGGGACTATCCCACTGCATCAAGTGTTGGGGGTCGCACTTCCAGAGAGCGAAATCCAGGGGATTCTTCTTGTCCGGATGGACTTCTACCCGGGCTCCGGCCCGAAGTTCCTGGAGAATATTTCCGGAAAGTGAACCGTAACTCTTGAACCTGGAGACATCGTAATAGACGCATCCCTTCACTACATAGGCATAGCCTTTTTCCAAAAGCTTCTTGATAACCTCAATCATATCAGTTAGGTGTTCGCTTGCCCGGGGATAGACCAGAGCCGGCCGTAGATTAAGTTCCCGGGATAGCCGGGCAAACTGATCCGCATAAAAGTCAGCAATCTGCCTGGGGTCTTTCCTCTCTCGCCGGGCCGCAGCCTCTATCTTATCTTCACCCCTCTCCAGATCATCCTCAGTCAGGTGCCCAACATCGGTGATGTTCATCACCTGAAGCACTTCATAGCCTTTATACTCTAAGTAACGGCGGAGGATATCGGCGAAGATAAAAGAGCGGAAGTTGCCAATATGAGGATGGCTATACACGGTGGGGCCGCAGTTATACATGCGCACCTTTCCTTTTTCCAGAGGGACAAACTCTTCCTTCTGTCTCATCAAAGTATTATAGATTTTTAGTCCCATTTTTCCTCCTCAACAAAGTCCTGGAAATATTTATTATCTAACGGGGCAGGCAGGCCTGCCCCCTACATTCGGGACAGACAGGTCTGGGGTTTATATTTTCATTCCCCTTTAATAATAAAGGGGTGGCAGACCGTAGGCCTGACGGGGCATTTTAAATCATTCTGTAATCTTAGCGTCCTGATATCTTTGTGGCTAGCCTTGAGTAATTATATTTATCCTATCAAATTTTTTGTTATCAAGCAAGAGAAAAAACTTTTACCCCAGTCTCCATGACTGTGATTCAGACAGTAGATCGGATACCACCGTAACTTCCCCATAATTA
>CAZUTJ010000078.1:0-5457 GCA_964622875.1 uncultured bacterium | reverse complement strand
TATGACTTTTTTATGGCTGCTTCAGCTATCTCCCACAAGTTATTGAGCAATTACCTAAATTCCCTTGTTTGCTTTGTGCCTTGGTGCCTTGGTGCCTTAGTGGCTAAGTAGTTACAACTACGGAATTAAAAGATGAGAGAGATAGCTAGAGGCCTTGATAAGGTCAGGTCAGTGCGGATGTTTACCCAGATGTTGAGAATCAGACATTTTGAGGAAGCCATTCATTATGTCTATGCCCAGGGCTGGATGCCGGGCCTGGCCCATTTATACATTGGTCAGGAGGCCATAGCCGTAGGGGTGGGTGAAAACTTAAAGGATAAAGATTACATCCTGAGCACTCACCGGGGACACGGCCACCTGATAGCCAAAGGTGGAGACCTTAAACTTATGATGGCTGAGGTCATGGGTAAAGCAACCGGCTATTGTAAAGGTAAGGGTGGCTCTATGCACATTGCTGCTCCGGAGCTGGGGATTTTAGGCGCCAATGGAATTGTCGCCGGAAGTATCCCCATTGCTACCGGAGCCGGTCTTTGTTCAAAGCTAAAGAACGATGGCCGGGTAACCGTCTGTTTCTTTGGGGAAGGGGCCTCTAATCAAGGAGCCTTTCACGAAGGCATTAATATGGCTTCCTTGTGGCGGTTGCCTATTGTCTATATCTGTGAGAATAACCTCTATGGCATCTCAGTCAGCCAGTCCCGGAGCCAGAACATAAAAGATGTAGCTATACGAGCCGCAGCCTACGGCATGCCGGGCGAGGTAGTTGATGGAAATGATGTCCTGGCCGTATATGACTTAGCCAGAGAGGCCATTACCAGAGCCCGGCAAGGAAAAGGTCCCCTGCTTATTGAATGTAAGACCTACAGATGGGGTGGTCATCATGTAGGGGACCCGGGCACCGCCTACCGTCCCGAGGAAGAAGTAAAGAGATGGAAAGCCAGATGCCCCCTAAAAAGATTCCGGTCGTTACTTGTTAAGGAAAAGGTATTAGAACAATCTGAGCTAGAGAAAATCGAAACCAATGTAAAAGAAGAGGTAGAAAAGGCAGTGGAGTTTGCTAAAAATAGTCCTTATCCTTCTCCGGAAGAGGCTCTGGAAGATATTTTAATCAATGAGTAACTACTCAAGGCTAGGGCCACAAAGACACCAAGACACTAAGATTGCAGAATAATTCTTTTTTGTAACTACTTTAGGTAGATAGACTGAGGGTCGTTAGTTAGACTGTAGGCTAGAGGCTGAAGGCTGTTAAGTAATGAGTAGAGAGGCTGAATTAGTTTCGTTGGTTTTATTGGTTTAGGCTGGTGCTCTGGTGTACTGGTGCACTAATATACCTTTGTGCCTTGGTGCCTTAGTGGCTAAGTAGTTACATCAATGAAGGAATAAATCAATGAGACAGATAACCTATGCCCAGGCAGTAAGTGAGGCCTTAGCCGAAGAGATGCGCCGGGATAATGATGTTATTGTCCTGGGTGAGGATGTGGGTATCTTAGGCGGCAATTTCCGGACCACCCAGGGCTTATATAAAGAATTTGGCCCGGAAAGGGTGCTGGATACTCCCATTTCAGAATCAGGGATTATCGGTTGTGCTATCGGGGCCGCTATCACCGGCCTGCGGCCGGTAGCCGAACTGATGTTCGGTGACTTTGTCTGTGTGGCTATGGACCAGATAGTTAACCAAGTCGCCAAAATGCGCTATATGTCCGGCGGCAAACTAAAACTCCCTCTGGTGATAAGGACCAATATCGGGGCCGGCCGGTCCTCAGCCGCCCAGCATTCCCAGAGCCTGCAGGCCTGGTTCTGTCATACGCCCGGCTTAAAGGTAATTATGCCCTCCAGCCCTTATGAGGTAAAAGGACTCTTGAAATCAGCCATCCGTGATGATGACCCGGTTATGGTTTTTGAGCATAAGATGCTCTATAATAAAAAAGGAGAAGTGCCGGAAGAAGAATATATCCTTCCTCCAGGGAAAGCAAATATTAAGATAGAAGGTGATGAGGTGACTATTGTAGCCACCTCTTCTATGGTAGGAGAGGCCGTAAGGGCGGCCGACAAACTAAAAGAGGAGGAAGGGATAAAGGCAGAGGTGATAGACTTGCGCAGCCTTGTCCCCATGGATAAAATAACTATCATTAACTCAGTTAAAAAGACAGGCCGATTGGTTATTGTAGATGAAGGAGTCAGGCGGGCCGGGATAACCGCTGAGATAGCGGCTCTGGTCACAGAAGAGGTCTTTGATTTTTTAGATGCACCGGTTAAGCGAGTAGCTAATGAAAACACCCCCATCCCTTTTAGCCCCCCCTTGGAAGACTATGTTCGGCCAGGTGCTGATAAAATTTATAAAGCCGTTAAGAAGGTGTTGAAATAAAAAGGAAATAACTACTCAGCCACCAAGGCACCAAGGCACAAAGGTAAGCAAGGGAATTTAGTAACTACAAGTAGTTACAAAAAAGAATTATTCTGCAATCTTAGTGTCTTGGTGTCTTTGTGGCCCTAGCCTTGAGTAGTTATGTAAAAAGGAAAGAATAAATTGAAAGCTCTGGTTAAATACCAGGCCGGCGATGGATTTGTGGAGTTAAGGGAGGTCCCCCGGCCCAAAATCAATGAAGATGAGGTATTGATAAGGGTAAGGGCTGCGGGTATCTGCGGTAGTGATATTCATATCCTCCACGATGAATTCAAGAATTATCCTCCGGTAATTATGGGTCATGAGTTTTCCGGAGAGATTGTCGAGGTGGGGGAAAAAGTTCAGAAATGGAAATCCGGTGATAGAGTAGTGGCTGAGTTGCACATCGGAGCCTGTGGTGTCTGCCGGCTGTGTAGAACCGGTAATCATCAAATATGTCCGGAGAAAAGACCTTTAGGTTCCGGAACGGACGGTGCCTTTGCGGAATATATAAAAGTACCGGCCTGGCTACTGCACCGGATACCTGAGAGCCTACCCTATGAAGAAGCGGCTCTTACCGAGCCGGCGGCTATATGTATCCACTGTATCCTGGAAAGAACCGGCCTGGAGCCGGAAGATTTTGTGGTTGTCCTGGGCCCGGGACCTATCGGACTGTTATCCGCTCAAATAGTAAAAGCAGCCGGGGCCGGAAAAGTGATGATTACCGGTACCACTGAGGATAAAAACCTTAGATTGAAGATAGCCAGGGAATTGAATATAGATTATGTAATCAATATTGAGGAAGAAAATGGGCTAGACAAACTTTATGGCCTTAGCGGAGGAGCAGGTGCAGATTTAGTTATAGAAGCCTCTGGTTCTGAGACCGGTATCAATCAGGCCCTGACCCTGGTCAGGAAAGGGGGCCGAATTGCCGCCCTGGGAATGACCAAAAAAAAGAGGATAAGCATAAACTGGAATGAAGGCATAATAAAAGGGATTAATCTAACTTTACCTTTTAGCTCTAATTATACCGGTTGGGAAAGTGCCCTTTCCATGATAGCCGGGAATAAAATAGAAGTCAGACCTCTAATCACTCATAAGATGCCTCTGGATAACTGGGAAAAAGGATTTAAGCTGGTAGAACAGGGTAAAACCGTAAAAACATTGCTCAGGCCCTAACCCGAACAAGCTGGTAAATCCAAAATCCAAATATCAAAATCCAAATGCCGGATAAAGCTGGTAAATCCAAAATCCAAATGCCAAAATCCAAATAAAATCCAAATTTCAAAATTTTGTCACTGCCATTCAGACATTGATTGCCACGGATACTCACTGATAAAACATAAGGGGATAGGGAGATAAATAGGTGATAAGGGGATATTGTTTTAATTCTATTCTTTATTCCTACTTTTTCTTTATCCCCCTATCTTTTTATTGTCTCCTTATCTCCCTTGCTTACACTTTTTCAGTTGTCTGCATCACAATTTCTTACCGCGAAGAGTTGACGGAAGGGATAGAACAGTGATAGAATCTCAAGCAGGTTCTGGGAGGGATAAGAATGAAGGTAATAGGTATCATTCCGGCGAGATATACTTCCTGCCGGTTTCCGGGAAAACCCCTGGCCGATATTGGTGGCCGGACAATGATAGAGAGAGTCTATCGGCAGGCGAAGAAATCCCGGGTTTTAGAGAGGATCATCGTGGCCACCGACGACGAAAGGATTCTCCGGGAAGTAAGAAATTTCGGAGGAGAGGTTGTGGCCACTTCTTCCCAACATCGGTCCGGGACCGACCGCGTGGCCGAGGTAGCTTCCCGATTGAAGCTCCCCCGGGAGGCAATTGTCGTCAATATCCAGGGAGATGCTCCTCTCCTCCCGCCGGGAATGATTGATCGATTAGTTAAGCCTCTCCTCGCCCATCCGAAAATCAATATGACTGCTCTCTGCGGCCGGATAAAAGAGACCCGGGAATTATCCAATCCCGGCATCGTCAAAGTAGTGTTGGATAAAGAAGGGTTCGCCCTCTACTTCTCCCGCCTGCCCATCCCCTACTTTAGAGACAAAACTCTCCCCTCTCAACTCTCCACTTTCCACTATTATAAACACATCGGCCCCTATGCCTATCGCAAACCCTTCCTTTTAAAGTTAGCTAAGATGACCCCTACCCCCCTGGAAAAGGCCGAGAAGTTAGAGCAACTGCGCGTCCTGGAAAACGGCTACCGCATAAAGATGGTGAAGACCCGCTATAACTGCCCGGAAGTGGATACTCCCGAGGACCTGAGAAAGGTAAATCGCCGCCAGAAAACTTCGTAACTCCCCCTCTCCCCTACCCTAAAGGGCACAAACGGGGGGAGAAGATTAAAGCCTGCCCCGCACTCGATGCGGGGGTGAGGGGGTTTATGGTTTCCTGAACAGCTAACACGGGGTTCAGGCCGGTTGACAGAATCCAGCTCCGGTGTTAGACTAATTCCTATGGACAAGCGGGATTTCTGGATAGCTTTTCTCCTGGGCCTATTCAGCTTCTTTTTAATCGCCCTTACCATCACTGGTCCCGGGCTCACCTGGGATGAAGCCAACTTCATCCCCTCCAGCCTCAGCTACCTTGACTGGTTCCGTCAGCTAAGGTCAGCAGATGCCTTCGCCCCCGAGGTAATCACCAGATACTGGCTGCCTACCCGGGAACACCCTCCTCTGGCCAAGTTGCTAAGCGGTCTTACTATCCTTCTCTTCCATGAAATAGCCGGACTTATTGCCTCCGCCCGTCTCTCGGTGGCCCTCAGCTTCTCCCTTCTTCTCGTCCTCGTTTACTCCCTCGTCCGCCAATTCCGGAGCTGGAAAGCAGGCCTTTTTGCCAGTTTATCTTTACTTATCATGCCTCGTGTCTTCGGACATGCCCATTTAGCTTCCCTGGATATGCTCATAACCCTCTTCTCTGTCCTGGTTGTCTTTTCCTTCCTCCGGGGGATAAACAACTGGAAGTGGAGTCTGCTCCTGGGGCTTTTCTTCGGTTTAGCCCTGGCCACTAAGGTAAACGCTTTCTTTTTCCCCTTTCCCCTTCTCCTCTGGGCTCATCTTTATC
>CAZUTJ010000077.1:0-5498 GCA_964622875.1 uncultured bacterium | reverse complement strand
CTTCCCTAATATCTCTTTTGGTATCCCTTCTTCTTTACTAATCACTTCCTTGAAATCAGGGGACACAATACTATTTTTCTTGAAGTATAGGAAAGAATGAAACACTTTCTATACTTGATTACACAGATTAACAGGCAGATTACACAGATTACTTCAAAAGAAAATCTGTGTCCTCGGGTTTTTGAAATCTGTGTCCTCAGCCGAACGAAGTGAGGCTTTTCTTGACGATAGGAAATTGGAAAGACTTCTTTAGTGAGGCGTTTGACAATAATGATGTTAGGCTATTTCAACTGCATGAGTGGACAGGGCGGCTATTGGGAGACAATACATTTATATATGAGGCTTTCTTAAATCATTCTCTAATCTTAGCGCCTTGGTGCCTTTGTGTCTCTAGCCTTGGGTAGTTTTGTCCTAATCCTTTATCCAGCCTCCACCCAGGACTTCCTCGCCTTGATAGAAGACCACGGCCTGACCGGGAGTAATTGCTTGCTGGGGCGAACTAAATTTAACCTTAACCTCTCCTTCTCCTAAAGGAATAAGGGTTGCCTCAGCCAGGGAATGGCGGTATCTGATTTTAGCTTTCACCAGCCGGGGTTTAATCAATTTATCCCGGGCTATCCAGTTAACCTCGGCGGCAATGAGTTCCCGGCGACAGATATCTTCGCTCTCACCCACGATAACGGTTCTCTCCTCCCGGTCAATACTTATCACATAGAGAGGCCGGCCCGCCGCCATCCCTAACCCCCGACGTTGACCGATAGTAAATAGATGAATACCCTGATGCCGACCCAGGACTTTTCCTTTCTTATCCACAATAGGGCCCGGCTTCATTATCCCCGGCATCCTCTGGCGGAGAAAATTGCCATAATCGCCATCGGGGATGAAACAGATCTCCTGACTATCCGGACGAGCGTGGACTCTCAGCCCTAATCCCCGGGCTCTTTCCCTCACCTCTCTCTTTTCCAGCCCTCCCAGAGGCAGGAGAATATGGCCTAACTGTTCCTGAGTCAGATTAAAGAGGACATAGGATTGGTCTTTAGCCCGGTCCCTTCCCCTCTTAAGAAGATAACGATCCTTCTCAGCGTCATAATCCACCCGGGCATAGTGACCGCTGGCCAGGAGATCTATTCCTAACCCTTTAGCTTTCTCCAGCAACCGGCCAAACTTAAGTTTTTGATTACAGAGAATGCAGGGATGGGGGGTTCGGCCTCGGGAATATTCCCGACAGAAATACTCAATTACCTCCCGCTCAAACTCCTCCTCAAGATTCAGAACATAATGAGGTATCTTTAGTTTTTCAGCCACTTGTTTAGCTTCTTGCACTGCTTCTAATCCACAACAACTCTGTTCTTTGCCTCCTTCCTTATTAATATCCATCAGCCTCATAGTGATACCGATAACCTCATAACCCTCTTCCAATAATAAAGCCGCGGTAACGCTACTATCCACCCCGCCGCTCATAGCTACAACCACCTTCTTTTTCTTCAACATTTCTTACTTCCCCTCCCCGAGGATTATAACCTAATCTCCCCAACCCGGGCAAGGATTTTGTTTGACTGCTAAGATAATCCGTGGTATTTTAAAATACGGAAGCAACCACAGGGAGCCCAGGGAAAGAAAGAAAAAATATAGGACGCAGATAAACGCAGATTTTTAGGATTAAAAATTAAAAAAACTTTAACCACAGAGACACAGAGGCACGGAGAAATACTTAAAAAACTTTATAACCACAGATTACACAGATTATCACCAGATTAAATTTTAAGAATTAAAGAAAACAAAAAGATTAAGTTTTAATTCTTATCTGTGCAAATCCGGTGAAATCTTGTGGTTTAATCTTTATATTTATGTTTTTCAAAAATAATTATATCTGTATTTATCTGCGAAAATCTGCGTAATCTGCGGACCAAAAAAGTTTTTAAGTATTTTCTCTGTGTTCTCTGTGGTTATAAAGTTTTCTTGTTGGGAAGGGATAAAATAGATGTTCAGAAAAATTAGCTTAATCTGGCTCGTAAGTTTGTTCCTGGGGATAATTGCGGGCACAAGCACCCTGGCGGGCACAGGCCGGGGAGCAAGGGCAGAAGAGAATTTTTCCCCTCAAGTAAAGGTAAAATTAGGGGTTGAAGTACTCCTGGAAAGTCAGCTTGACCTTCTCCAGGGAAAAAGAGTGGGATTGATCACTAACCCCACCGGCGTCGATAGAAATCTTAAATCTACAGCCGATCTCCTCTGGGAGCACCCGGAAGCAAATCTGGTTGCCCTCTTTGGCCCGGAACATGGCATCCGGGGAGATGCCCCAGCCGGAGAATGGGTGGAATTCTATATTGATGAAAAGACGGATTTACCCGTTTTCAGTCTCCACGGGAGAACACGAAAGCCCACCCCGGAAATGTTGGAGGGAATAGATATTCTGCTTTTCGATATCCAGGATGTGGGCACTCGCTATTATACCTATATTTCCACCATGGCCTTAGGTATGAAGGCAGCCCAAGAAAAAGGAATTGAATTTGTGGTTCTGGATCGCCCCAATCCCCTGGGGGGAATTAAAGTAGGGGGGCCCGTTTTAAAAAAGGAGTTTAGCTCTTTTATCGGCATGTTTCCTATTCCCCTGGTTCACGGAATGACGGTGGGAGAGCTAGCTAAATTATTCAACGACAATTTTGACATCGGAGCCGACCTGACTGTGGTCCCAATGAAGGGCTGGAGAAGAAATATGTTGTTCGAGGAGACCGGGCTACAGTGGATTAAGCCCTCGCCTAATATTCCTACCCCCTTGACAGCTCAAGTTTATCCGGTTACCGGATTTATTGGTGAGGTGGGAGGGATCTGTGTAGGGATAGGAACAACCCGGCCTTTTGAATATGTCGGGGCCACCTGGATAGAGGCCAGGAAGTTAGCTCAGGAGCTAAACCGTCTTGAGCTTCCGGGGGTCTATTTTCGCCCGGTGCATTACCGACGACTCTTTCGCGATCCCGAAAAGAGATATCACGGAGTTCAAATTCATATCCTTGCTTGGGAAAAATTTAGGCCCGTGGAGACAGGCATCCACATCATCAGTGCTTTGAAGAGACTTCATCCGGAAAGGGTAAGATTCCGCCGACCGACAAGAAAGTTCGACATATCTATGGGAACAGATAGTATCCGCCTATCCCTGGAAGCGGGAAAGTGCCCGGAAGAGATTATTGCTGCCTGGCAGGGTGACTTAAAAAAATTCCTGAGCATCCGTCGCCCACATCTTCTCTACCACTGAAAATAGGGGGGGATTACAGAGATGGGCTTTCTTAAGGGGATATTCTCCAAACAAAGAAAAGATTCGCCGGCTCAGGAAAGTAAGAACGCCCTCTGGCTCTACATTAGATGTCATAAATGCGGAAAGGCGCTTAAGCTGTTTGTCAACAAGGGCACCGACTTAGAAAATCAATATAAGGAGACCGGCGAAACCGGGCCGGACTATATTCTAAAGAAGGAAGCCATGGACGCTAAGTGCTTTACCAAAATATTCATCCGGATAGAGTTTGATAGGAATAAAAATATCCTCTCCCGGGAAATTAGCCAAGGCGAGTTCATCAGCAAGGAAGAATTTTCTTGACAATTTTGACAGCTCTAGTATAATCGTCCCTTACTAACCACAGAGGACACATCCTCCCGAGGCGGGCAGCTTCTATTGTTTTACCGCAGAGAGCGCAGAGAATACTTGATTTTATTAAATACAATTTTCATTTCCTTCTCAGCGTTCTCGGCGGTTAAAGGTAATCTTTTTATTCTTTATTATTTTCTCGTGTAAATCTGTGAAATCTTGTGGTTTATATTTTACTGTGTCTTAAAAGGGGAAAGAGAAATGAAGACCTTTACTCCAAAAAAAGAGGCCATAAAGAGAAAATGGGTTCTTGTAGATGCTCAAGGGGAAGTCCTGGGCAGACTGGCCAGTCAGGTAGCCGGCATCCTCCGGGGCAAAAATAAGCCCGTTTACACTCCTCATTTAGATACCGGTGACGAGGTAATCATTATTAATGCCCGAGAGGTCCTGGTTACCGGGAAAAAGCGGGAGCAGAAGATCTATTACCACCATAGCGGTTACCCCGGAGGCCTAAAATCAGTAAATTTTTCCACCCTATTTGAAAAGAAGCCGGAGAGAGTGCTAACTAAGGCTGTCAAAAGGATGCTTCCCCACAACAAGTTAGGGAGAGCTATGCTTAAAAAACTAAGGGTCTATGCCGGAGCAGAGCATCCCCACCAGGCCCAAAACCCGCAAATTTTGAAAATGAGGATATGAAAATGGCTGAAATTCAGTATGGTGCTACCGGACGGAGAAAGGAATCAGTAGCTCAGGTAAGACTCGTTCCGGGAACAGGAAAAATTACCGTAAACGGACAGGAGCTGGCCCAATATTTTGGGCGAGAGACCCTGTGCATGCTTGTCAAAGAACCCTTCCAGTTGACCGAAACCGCCAGCCGCTTTGACCTTATGACCAGAGTAAGAGGGGGAGGACATTCCGGCCAGGCCGGAGCCCTCCGCCACGGAATTGCTCGCGCTCTCCTTAAGGCCGACGAAAACTTAAAACCGACCCTCAGGAAGGCCGGGATGCTCACCCGCGACCCCCGCATGAAAGAAAGAAAGAAATACGGACAGCGGGGAGCCCGGGCCAGATTCCAGTTCTCCAAGCGATAAAAAAAACTTTGCCACCACAGAGAGATATCAGTTTGACGGTTTGACAGATTGACAGTCTAAACAGCAGTTTGGCTGTATCCTGTCTAACTGTACCCGTCTAACTGTTCACTTTTGTGGCTTATGTTTCGAGAAGGCCTCATAAATGAGGTAACTACAAAGATGAATCGTAGTTGCTTGATTTATCAAGCTATTATTTGTAGGGTAAGAGTTCAGTAAACCCCACGTCATTCCGAACCTTGTGCTGAATTCATTTCAGTATTGTTTCGGAATCTCCTGGAGATGCTGAAATAAATTCAGCATGACAAATAAGAGTGAGATTGCCAGGTTGCTACCGCTTCTCGCTCCCTATCTCCTCCCCCTTGATGGGGGAGGATTAAGGTGGGGGTGAAACTGAAAAAGCTATCCTGATATCCCCTGGAAAAATATTGCGGGAACCAGAGGCAAGATATCCCTCGCTTCGCTCGGGAAAGGGTTCAAGGACAAAAACACCTTCGCTCTCTTCAAATAGGCACACCAAACCATACCGGTTGTCAAATTACCATACTTTATTGAAAACCCTGGACTTCAAGAAAATCCTCCCTACGGTCGGGAGTGAACAGTGGACAGTAAAAATTTGTCATTGCCCGGCTTGACCGGGCAATCCAGTTATAGTTACCTTAGGTTGTCTAGATTCCGCCCTCCGACTCGATCGGGGGATCAAGCCGGAGAATGACACTGGGAGAAGAATCACACCACTACAATACGGGGCTCGCTGAACATTTACTAAGCAAGAGATAAATCAGATTAAAAGATTATGATTATTCTGATGCCGGATGGTATTTTATTACCGT
>CAZUTJ010000076.1:0-5524 GCA_964622875.1 uncultured bacterium | reverse complement strand
AAATCCAAATGTCAAATGAATCTATTAAATTCTTACTGGCGATAATCCCTACCTGCCTCAAGAGAGTGTGTCCTCTGCGGTTATAAGATTTGTCATTTGTCATTTGAGTTTTGACATTTATTTGTCATTTGGATTTTGTCATTTGTCATTTATTCTCAAGGGCGGTTAGGCCGGGAAGAGTTTTTCCTTCTAAAAATCTCAAGGAGGCGCCTCCGCCGGTGGAGATATGAGCGAAGTGCTCAGAAAGACCTAACTTAGCAATAGCGGCCGCCGTGTCTCCGCCTCCGATAATAGTTGTTGCTTCCAGCCCGGCCAGGAGCTGAGCGACAGTATCCGTTCCTTTAGCAAAAGGAGCCATCTCAAAAACCCCTAAGGGGCCGTTCCAGAGGACAGTTTTTGCTCCCCTGAGGACCCGGACAAACTCCTCCCGGGACTTTTCCCCGATATCCATCCCTTGCCAGCCAGCCGGGATACCCTCGTCTCCAATAACTTTCACTGCCGCCTCTTCAGAAAACTTATCGGCAACGATATGGTCAAAAGGCAAGAGAAAAATGACCCCTTTTTCTTCAGCCCGCTTCAGTAAATCTTTAGCTAAACCTATCTTATCTTCTTCCAGGAGGGAATCCCCTATCTCCTTGCCCCTGGCTTTCAGAAAAGTATAAGCCATTCCTCCTCCGACGAGAAAACCATCTACCTTATCAAGGAGATTTTCAATTACCCCGATCTTATCCGAGACTTTTGCTCCTCCCAGAATGGTTAAGAAAGGCTTAGCGGGGTTCTCCAGAGCCTTACTTAAATATTCTATTTCTTTATCCATCAATAATCCCGCCGCGGCCGGGAGAAGTCTGGCTACCCCTTCGGTAGAAGCATGAGCCCGATGAGCGGCGCCGAAAGCATCGTTAATAAAGATATCTCCTAAGTCGGCTAACTCCTGAGCAAATTCTTGATCGTTTTTCTCTTCCTCCGCATGAAACCGGAGATTCTCCAGGAGAATAACCTCTCCTGCTTTCAAGGCTTTTACTTCTTTCTTGACCTCTCCCCCTACACAATCATCCGCTTTTTTTACTTCCCGACCCAATAGTTGGGAGAGCCTCCCGGCTACCGGAGCTAAGCTCATAAATTCAACCCTCTTCCCCTTCGGGCGACCCAGATGGCTCATAAGAATTAACCGGGGCTTTTTCTGTAAAATACCGGTCTTTTTTTGTAAAACATAATTGATGGTGGGCAAAGCCGCCCTTATCCGGGTATCATCGCTGATATTTCCTTTGTCATCAAGGGGCACATTGAAATCAACCCGCATGAGAACCCGTTTCCCTTGCAAATTTATATCTTTGATGGTTTTTTTCTTCATCATCCCTACACCCGGGGACAGTCCCGATTCTACGAGCTACGCTCCGTAAATCTGGGACAGTCCCCTCTTAATTTGTCATTCACAAATATTCTGACTTCTGATTTCTGATTTCTGTTTTCTATCTTCTCCCAATGTACTTAACCAAATCTACCACCCGACAGGAATAGGCCCACTCGTTGTCATACCAGGCCAGCACCTTAACAAAGTTACCGTCAACGACCCGGGTCAAATCCGCATCTACAATAGCGGATTTAGGGTTACTATTAAAATCTTTGGAAACCAGGGGGAGATGGCAATATTCCATGATATGCTTTAGCTCTCCCTCGGCTGCTTTCCTGAAAGCGGCGTTTACTTCCTCCACGGTTACCTCTTTCCCCACCTCAACCACCAGATCCACCAGGGAAACATTGGGCGTAGGAACGCGAATGGCTAAGCCGTCCATTTTCCCCTCTACTTCCGGCAGAACCTTAGCTACGGCCGTAGCCGCTCCCGTACTGGTAGGAATCATCGAAAGAGCCGCCGCTCTGGCCCTCCTCAAGTCCTTATGCGGGAAATCCAGTATTACCTGGTCGTTGGTATAAGAATGGATAGTAGTCATCAATCCTCTCTTGACGCCAAAGTTATCTAAAAGCACCTTAACCACCGGAGCTAAGCAGTTAGTGGTACAAGAAGCGTTGGAGATGAGATGATGCTTTTCCGGCTCATATTTATGCTCATTAACTCCCAGAACAATAGTAATATCCTCTCCCTTGGCTGGAGCGGTGATGATTACTTTCTTAGCCCCGGCAGAAAGATGTTTAGATGCCCCTTCCCTATTGACAAATATTCCCGTGGCTTCTATGACCACTTCCACGCCCAGGTCCTTCCAGGGAAGAACAGCAGGATCTTTCTGGGCCAGAACCTGAATTTCTTTCCCGTTAACGATAAGGCCATCTCCCTTAACTTCTATATCTGCCTTTAACTCTCCCAGGATAGAATCATACTTGAGAAGATGCCCCAGAGTCTTCGCTCCCGTCAAATCATTAATAGCTACAAAATCAACCTCGGGCTCATTCAGGGCCGCCCGGTAGATATTACGTCCAATTCTCCCAAACCCATTAATAGCTACCTTGGTCGCCATTTCATCCTCCTTCAATGAGTCCGCCTGAAGCGGACGAATTAACTCCGGAACCTCCTGATTACTTTTGCAAGAATAGCATGTCCTTTTACCTTAGTCAAGAAAATTTTGTAACCGTTCACGGCTTTCATGTGTCCCCCTTGGTAAAGGGGGGTTAGGGGGGGATTTCCGGGCACCCGGGTTACGATGGTATTTGAAATCCCCCTCAATCCCCCTTTACGAAAGGGGGAGGTGCCTGTTGAGGCGTCGCCCCGTGAACGGTTATATTGAGTTTAGCAATGCGGCGGGTTATCAAAAGGGGGGAAGGGGGTTAACCCTAAGAGCCGGTAATACGAATTTTTTTCTTAACGGGAGCCGTAAACAATCCTGGCGATCTCGGCTACTTTCAATATCTCTTTCCTGCTCTTGCCTTTAATGCTCTGATAAAGTTCCTTTAAAGCCTCCTCGGAAGTGGAAACTTCCCCCGAACTAAAGTCAAAGAGAACTTTAATCTCTACCCCCAAAGCCGAGGCAATTTTCTCCAGGGTGGGCAGGCGGGGAGTGCGATGGCCTCGCTCTATAGTCCCGATACAAGCCTCGGAAAGATTTGCCCTTTCAGCCAGTCGG
This sequence comes from uncultured bacterium, assembly GCA_964622875.1. Classification (GTDB taxonomy): domain Bacteria; phylum NPL-UPA2; class NPL-UPA2; order NPL-UPA2; family JAADIA01; genus CAZGXS01. Next base: position 2,450 of record CAZUTJ010000076.1, on the reverse strand, counting down.
GACTGGCTAAGCTTCTTTGCTTTCCGTAACCCGCGAACCTTCTTTCCTAATTGCCAAGATAAGTTGCTCATAGCAACTTATATTTTACCACTCTACTCTCTTAAATACCATACACAAGTAATCCATATTATGATTTTTTTTCTTGACAATACATAAACTTATGGTAAAATTTAAGCAATATGGCGGCTTCGAAAAGGCCAATGAAATGAGGTCAGAAATTGTTTTTCAATATAGCAATATAGCAGTTTAACAGTTTAGCTGTATTTTCAAGAGTCGTAAAAATGGGAGGTGAAATCTTGTGGCCGTGGGAGTGAAATGTCCCTACTGTGGGGAGATAGGATATACGAGCAGCCCCCGGGCAAATTGCATCTGCCCCTACTGCGGGAAGGAACACGATTTCCCTGAGGAGGAGGAATTTGGGATAAACGGAAGATTTACTATCCTGACTCCGGGGAAAAAGAGAGACAAAAATGAGAAGCCCGGTCCGTAGAATTTTCAACTCAAAGAACTGTTGTTAAGTCAGGCTTTCCGAAGAAGGAGAAAATATTAGTCAGCTTCTCTTTCAGCTCCTTCCGCGAGACAATCATATCAATAAGGCCATGCTCCAACAAAAATTCTGACCTCTGAAATCCCTCCGGAAGCGATTCCCTGATCGTTTCTCTAATCACCCGGGGTCCGGCGAAGCCAATTAAGGCTTTGGGCTCAGCAATAATAATATCTCCCAGGGAAGCGAAACTGGCGGTCACTCCTCCCATAGTCGGGTCAGTAAGCAGGGAAACGAAAAGGAGCCTCTCTTCAGCTAACTTAGCCAGAGCGGCACTAGTCTTGGCCATCTGCATGAGGGAAAATATGCCTTCATACATCCTGGCTCCTCCACCCGAACCCGAGACACTGAGGAAAGGTAATTTCTTCTCCATAGCCAGCTCGATAGCCCGGGTAATCTTCTCTCCCACTACTGAGCCCATGCTACCCATAATAAAACGGGAATCGGTAACGGCAATAATAAGATGATGGTCACAAAGACGACCTTCTCCGGTAATGGCAGCCTCGATTAACCCGGTCTTCTTCTGCTCCCGGCTCAGTTTATCTTTGTAAGATATTAGCCCCTGGAAATTGAGAGGGTCAGCTGAAGCCATATTCCGGTCGTATTCCTGAAAACTTCCCTTATCCAGGAGAAAGGAAATTCTCTCCCGGGCTCCGATACGGAAGTGATAATTACATTTAGGGCAGACCTTTAGGTTTTCTTCCAGCTCTTTATTATAGATTATCTCTCCACAGCCCTCACACTTCGTCCACAACCCATCGGGCATCTCTTTTTTGACCGGAAGGCCGACGACTGTATATTTTGGTTTCCTGAGCCAGACCATTTCGCCTCACTCGGTTAACAGAGTCTCAGTCGCAATTAGGCTGAAGGCTGTTAGACTGAAGGCTATTAGGTCAATACTATGCCCCTTATGCCTCTTGCTCTCTGCTCTATGCCTAACAGTCTTCAGCCTGCAACCTAATAGCCTATCAGTAATTAATTAAGCCCAAGGAGTTCCTTGGCTTTATCTACGGCACTGGCGGCATCGGGAGCATAGCCGTCAGCTCCGATTTCATCAGCATAATTCTGAGTAAGAGGAGCCCCCCCAATTATAGTCTTAACCTTTTCCCCCAGGCCTTCTTTCTGCAAGGCCTCGATGGTCGTCTTCATCGCCGGCATGGTCGTAGTAAGCAGGGCAGACAGACAGAGCATCTGCTCTCCTTCTTTGGCCGCCTGGACAAATTTCTCGGGAGAAACATCTATCCCTAAATCGTTCACCTGGAAGCCCGCCCCTTTGAGCATCATTAGCACTAAGTTCTTCCCGATATCGTGCAGGTCTCCCTGCACCGTCCCGATAGCCACCCGGGCCAGGGGTTCTACTCCCGCTTTCTCAAAAAGCGGTTGGAGAATATCCATTCCCGCATGCATCGCCCGGGCCGCGATAAGGACTTCGGGGACATAAACCTCATTATTCTTGAATCTCTCTCCCACGACAGCCATCCCGGCAATCAGGCCCTCATTCAATATCTCTTCTACCCCCACTCCCTCATCAACAGCCGCCTGAACTAATTCTTTGACTCCCGGTTGTCCCTTCATCTCTGAAGGCATAGTGGAGTTTTTATCCACCCTCCCCTTAATAACATTGTCCGCTAAAGCCTTTAAATCAGCCATTTTTCCTCTTTCCCTCCTTTTTTTAGGGCGGCACCCAAGTGTGCCCCCCAGATTAACAATCTTATCTCCCTTAATCTACCACTTCTCTCTTATATACTGTTAAATTAGGCCGCCTGCGGCGGCTGACTTTTTCTGTAATTTTGCCCATGATACCCAACCCATGAGTTTAATTTATTAGCAAGTATTCACTAAAGCACGTCGTTGCGAGAAGCGGTAGCAACCCGCCAATCTCACTCTTATTTGTCATGCTGAATTT
>CAZUTJ010000075.1:0-5589 GCA_964622875.1 uncultured bacterium | reverse complement strand
TCCCCTCCTGCATGCGGCTAATAGTGCCGCTATTCTCAATTTGCCGGAGAGTTATTTTAGTTTGGTTCGTCCCGGCCTTTTCCTTTACGGTCTTTACCCCTCTTTGAAGATGAAAGGGAAGCTGAATTTAAGGCCGGCTCTTTCCCTGAAAACGAGGATAGTTTATCTGAAGAAGACCCCTCCCGGGAGTCCCATCAGCTATGGCCGCACTTTTATCACTAAAAGAGAGACGGTGATAGCTACTCTCCCGGTGGGCTATGGCCATGGCTATAGCCGTTTTTTGTCTAATAAAGGTGAGGTATTAGTGAGAGGAAACCGGGCCCCGGTTAGGGGGCGGATATGTATGGACCGGACGATGATCGAAGTGGGGCATATTCCCGGGGTGGAGGTAGGCGAGGAGGTAGTCTTAATCGGAAAACAGGGAGAGGAAAGTATCTCGGTGGAGGATATAGCGGAAAGAATAGGGACTGTTCCTCACGAAATTGTCTCCCGTCTGGGGAAAAGGGTGCCCCGGGCTTACCGAGGGTGGGAATAATGCCGGCTAAGAAAGATATCTTTCTCTCTCTCTTCTCAGGACTGCTTCTCGTTCTCTCCTTCCCTAAATTTGATTTAGAGATTCTGGCCTGGGTAGCCCTGGTTCCTCTTTTTTTATCTTTAAGGGGTAAGGGAAGCAAGGAGTCTTTCCGGCTCTCTTTTCTTACCGGGGTAGTTTTTTTTACCGGACTTCTTTACTGGATAGCTACCGTGGCCGTCTTTGCTAGACTGGTCCTCCTGGCTTTGCCAGTTATTATCTTATTCCTCTCTCTTTACTTTGGCCTCTTCGGCCTTCTCTCCCGGAGGATAAAATCAGGCTCTTTTTTTCACTATCTTTATCTCCCCTGTCTCTGGGTTTCCCTGGAACTTATCCGCTCTCATTTTTTTTTGGGAGGATTTCCCTGGGGACTTTTGGGTTATTCTCAGCATCTTAACCTTCCCCTCATCCAAATCTCCTCCTTCACCGGTATCTATGGAGTCTCTTTTCTTATCGTTTTGGTTAATGTGACGGTGGCTAACCTTTTCCTGGGCCCCGGTCGGCGGTGGCGAGTGGTTGGTTGCCGGTTGTTAATTACCGGTTTCCTGGTCGGTGGCTCTTTTTTCTACGGCCGACAAGTTCTCCGGAAAGAGATAGAGGGGGAAAGCTTAAGAGTGGCTATCGTGCAGGGAAATATTGCCCAGGCGGAGAAATGGGATTGGAACCGACGAGAAGAGTTTCTGGGAATTCATGCTCAGCTTACCCGGGAAGCTTCTCTAAAAGAGCCGGCGCTCATCGTCTGGCCGGAGACATCGGCGGTTCCTGGCCACCTGCCCGATGATCGTTATCTATTTGATACCCTGGTTAATCTTTCCCAAGAAAGCGGAGCTTATCTTCTTGTGGGTGGGGTTCATCGGCATCAAGGAAGAGATTTTAATAGCGCTTTCCTCTTTTCTCCCCGGGGAATTGAAGAAATATATGATAAGATTCATTTAGTTCCTTTCGGAGAATTTCTCCCCGGGGAAAGATTTTTTCCCCCCTCCTGGAGAGGGACTCTCAGGCTGGGAGAAGGATTTAAGCACGGTGAAGAATTTACTCTATTTGATCTACCTCAAGGTCGGTTTATTGTTCCTATCTGCTATGAAATTATTTTCCCCCATCTGGTAAGAAGGTTGCTGGCCCAGGAAGCAGACTTCATCGTTAATATTACCAACGATGCCTGGTTTGGAAAAACCGCCGGCCCTTACCAGCATGCGGCTATGGCTACCTTTCGGGCCGTGGAGGCCCGTCGTCCTCTGGTGCGGGCGGCTAATACCGGCATTTCTTTCTTCATTGACTCTTTCGGCCGCCGGGAAATCCTCAAGGTGGATGACCAATCTCTCTTTGTGCGGGGGACTCTGACCCGAGAAATAGTGCTTACCGGGGAAATCACTCCTTATATCCGCTACGGCGATATTTTTGCTTACTTCTGCCTTATCCTGACTTTGCTGGGGATAGGGTTCGATTTATTTAAGCATAAATATAAACCACAAGATTTACACAGATAAGGATTAAAATTCAATCTTGTGATAATCTGTGAAATCTTGTGGTTATAAAGTTTTCTTTTATTGACGCTAAGGCAATTTTTAGATACAATCTTCTTAGAGCGTTAAGAGGAGGTTCCTGGATGGGATTATATTTGAGGTTGCTGCAGTTTCTTAAGCCTTATAAAGGGCGATTTGCGGCTACGGTCGTCTGCATGGTCCTCTTTTCTTTCTTCAATCTTCTTTCCCTATCTGCTATTATTCCTCTTATGGAGAGAGTCCTGGTGCCGGAACAGCCATTAAGGGTCACCCCGGAAGAAGTTGGGGGGGGAAGGGGGATAGAGGAAATTGGTGGGCTACCGTCAAGCGGACCTGCAGAAGAAATGGAAGGGATTAAAGAAAGGGTAGAGAGGAGGATATCTACCTTTCTTGATAGATATACCTCGCGGCAATTACTGATCATTATTGTGGCGGCCTTACTGATCTTTACTTTCTGCAGAGGTTTATCCGCCTTTGGCAGGGAATATCTGATGGCTTATGTGGGTCAGGGGGTGGTTAAGGATTTACGGTTGGCTCTCTATAAAAAGTTACAATTTCTCTCTCTGGATTATTTCAGCAAGCGCCGCACCGGTACGATCATCTCTCGCCTGACTAATGATGTGGATTTTATCGAAAGGTCAGTTTCCGAAGCCCTGCGCAATCTTCTCCAGCAGTCACTTTCCGTTATTATTTTCATAAGTGCTGTGTTTATCGTCATTCCCTGGAGTTTAGCTCTTCTCTCTCTGGCCACTATTCCTCTGGTAGCCTATCCTACGGTCCGAATTGGGAGAAAGATACGGCAGATTACCACTCGCTCCCAGGAAAAGATGGCCGATATCTATTCGCTTCTCCAGGAGACCATCACCGGCAGTTATATCGTCAGGGCTTTCTCTATGGAAAATTATGAAATTGCTAAGTTCCGGAAAGAGAACCGTAATTTCTTTCAGGTAAATATGAAGTCCCGGAAGCGCCAGAGCGGGCTTTCACCTCTGGTGGATTTTTTAGCTAATCTGGGAGGAGCCGCCATCCTTTTGTACGGGGGCTGGCATGTGCTGAGAGGGGAGATCTCTTCGGGAGATTTTATCTTCTTCCTCCTGGTTTCCGTTTCTCTCATTCCTCCCTTTACCAAATTGAGTCGGGTCAATGTGGAAATTCAGGAAGGACTGGCTGCCGGGAAACGTATCTTCCGTATTCTGGATAGTCAGTCTTCTGTTCAGGAGAAAGAGGGAGCTATTCCTCTTCCCTCCATTAAGAGAGATATTAGTTTTGCCGGGGTGAATTTCTCTTATGGCAAAGAAAGAGTGCTTAAGGATATCAACCTGAGAGTCAGGGTGGGCGAGATAGTAGCTCTGGTCGGTCCCACCGGGGTAGGTAAAACAACCCTGGTTAACCTTATCCCTCGTTTTTATGATCCCGCCCCGGGCTGTATTAAGATAGATAATCATGATATAAAAGAGGTGACTCTGCCATCCCTGCGTGAGCAGATGGGAGTCGTTACTCAGGATACTATTCTTTTTAACGATACGGTGCGCAGAAATATTGCTTATGGGAGAGAGAATATATCCGAGGAGAAGATAATGGCGGCAGCGGAAGCGGCCCATGCTCATCACTTTATTATGAAGATGCCGGAAGGATATGATACTAAAATCGGCGATCGGGGGATGAGGCTTTCGGGAGGGGAAAGACAACGTTTGGCTATTGCCCGGGCTATCCTCAAGGATCCGGCTATCCTTATCTTAGATGAGGCTACCTCGGCCCTGGATACGGAATCGGAAAGGCTGGTTCAGGAAGCTCTGGATAAGTTGATGAAAGGAAGAACCACTTTTGTTATCGCTCACCGCTTATCTACAGTTAGGAAAGCCGATATAATCGTGGTGCTGGATAAGGGAGAAATCGTAGAGAAGGGTCAGCATAAGGAGCTTTTATCTAAAGGAGGACTTTACCAGAGGCTCTACGAGATGCAGTTTCAGGAAGAGAGTTAACCACAGAGCCACAGAGGCACGGAGAAATACTTAAAAACTTTTTTGGACGCAGATTTCCGCAGATAAATACAGATAACAATAATTAATAATTATTTTTTTAATCCTAAAAATCTGCGTCCTGCTTTTTTCTTACTCTGTGTTCTCTGTGGTTAAGAAATTGGTGTTATGTTAAAGGACTGGATATTACTGCGTCTTATTCCCTTTTTAGGCTGGCTATTTATTTATCTGATAGGGAAGACGGTGCGCTTGAAGGTAATAGGGGAGGGAAACCTTAAGGTTCTTAAGAAGGCTAATGGCCATATCATCTATGCTTTCTGGCATAATCGCCTGCTTCTGATAACCTATGCCTTTCGCCACCAAGGGATTATAGCCTTGGTCAGCTCCAGTCGGGATGGAGAATACCTCAGCCGAACTATTCATAAATTGGGAATGGTAACCGTGCGCGGGTCAACTACCAGAAGGGGAGCTCAAGCTCTTCTGCAGATGACGAAAAAGTTGAAATCGGGCTCTGACGGAGCGGTTACTCCCGATGGCCCTCAGGGCCCTAAATATAAAGTTCAGCCGGGGGTGGTGCATCTGGCCAAAAGGACCGGGCTGCCTATTGTTTCCCTCGCCTATGGGGCTAAGAGGAAGACAATCCTGAAGAGCTGGGATAGCTTCATCATTCCTCATCCCTTCAGCCGGGCTGTTCTCATCTATGGTCCTCCCCTGGAGGTGCCCCGGGACAGTAGCGAAGAGGTTATAGAAGCCAAAAGGCAGGAATTGGAACAAACGCTAGGGGATATCACCCAACAAGCAGATGAGTATTTTTAATATATCGGATTTTCAATCCGATATTGATTACACAGATTAACAGGCAGATTACACAGATTGCCGAACGAAGTGAGACATTTCTTGATTAAACGAAATTGGCAAGAATTTCTAATAGAGGTGGCGGAAGGGCAGAGGAAAGGATTTTTGGTTAGCCTTCTGCGAGTGGGGTTAACTGTTTTCTCCGGAATCTATTATATTCTTCTAGAGATTCGTTTATTTTTCTATCACTTCCGGTTATTAAAAAGAAAGAAGTTACCCTGCTATACAATTAGCGTAGGGAATATTACCGTGGGAGGGACCGGGAAGACGCCAGCCGTAAAAATGTTAGCTGAGGAATTGCAGAAAAGGAAGCGCCGAGTAGCTATCTTAAGCCGGGGATATAAGAGAGTCCGTAGTCGATGGTCCCTAGTCCCTGGTAAAATAGGAGTAGTTTCTGATGAGATAAAGATATTAATGGATGTTAAGGAGGCGGGGGACGAGCCTTATCTTTTAGCTAAAAACCTGCCCGGGGTTGCGGTGCTGGTGGGAAAGAATCGCCTTTCCTCGGGGAATTATGCCCTGACCAGCCTTGCTGTGGATACCCTCATTCTTGATGATGGTTACCAATATTGGCCCCTGGAAAGAGATTTGGATATCGTGGTCATTGATAGCCTCAATCCCTTTGGCAACGGCTATCTCCTTCCGCGCGGGAGATTGCGCGAACCGTTGAGGAACCTGAGGC
>CAZUTJ010000074.1:0-5663 GCA_964622875.1 uncultured bacterium | reverse complement strand
AATCCAGATTCCTGCTTAAAACATGCAGGAATGACAGAGAGAGGGAACGGTGTTCTACTAGAGGTATTACACATATACTGACTTCCCTCCGCCTGACATATTAGCACAACAGCTCAATCCAGGTCAAATTTTTTTGGTAAAATTGTTTTGACAAATGTAGAGAAAAAGGTATAATCGGATAGCCGCACCTTTCAAGGTACTCGCCCTTATACCTGCGGTTAGCAAAAATGGCATGGTTTACTGAATAGTAAGTATTCGGTAAACCCCTCACCCCCACCTTAATCCTCCCCCATTACCCTAAAGGGCACAAGCAAGGGGGAGGAGACAAAGAAAGCAATGGTTTTACCGAATGTTTACACTGAATATTTACTGTTATCTTATAATCAGCTTGATAAATCAAGCAACTACAAGGTTTGTCTCTGAAATGGGTAAGACTATGGACGCCGGGATAATGACGAGGTTGGGAGGGATAGTTGGTCCGGAGAACCTGCTCAGCGAAGAAATCGATCTAGAGCCTTATTCTCACGATGAGACCCCGGGATTAAAATCGTTTCCCGAGGCGGTGGTTAAGCCGGCGGGGGAGGAAGAAATTATTGAGGTGCTGCGTTTGGCTAATGAGAGAAAAATTCCGCTAACTCCCCGGGGAGGAGGAACCGGCCTCAGCGGAGGGGCCATCCCCGTCCGGGGAGGAATTGTCCTTTCCCTGGAGAGGATGAATAAGATACTGGATATAGATACCAACAATTCTATGGCCGTCCTCCAGGCCGGAGTAATCAACGGGGAATTACAACGGGCGGTGGAGAAGTTTGGGCTCTTCTATCCGGTAAACCCGGCCAGCCTGGATAGCTGCACCATCGGAGGGAATGTAGCCGAATCCGCGGGAGGAGCCAATGCCGTTAGATACGGGACCACTAAAAATTATATCAGCGGACTGGAGGCCATTCTGGCCGACGGAAGAAAGGTTAGGGCCGGGGGAAAGCTCATCAAAAATGTCACTGATTTTGGCCTGATCCAGTGGCTCCTTGGCTCAGAGGGGACCCTAGGAATAATAACCGAGGTAACCCTGCGTTTGATTCCCCAACCCGAGGCGACAGTGGTCCTGATAATCCCTTTTAACGACTTAGCGGCTATCTCGGAGGCAGTAGTTAAAATCTTCGCCACTAAAATAGTCCCCACCATGATTGAACTGATGGATAATAAGACTATCAAGGTATGTGAGAAGTTTTTAGACAGAGAGTTACCTTTTAATAGCGCCGAGGGGCATCTCATCATCAGGTTGGATGGAAGAAGTGAGCTGGAATTAGAAGAATCTTACCAAACGATTGGGGAGATCTGTCTGGCTCAGGGAGGAATGGAGGTCCTGGTAGCCGACAGCGTTTCCGAGCAGAGGAAGATATGGGAAATGAGACAATCCATCCACGAGGCCCTGGCGGATAAAGCCAACCTTTTAGCCGATGAGGATGTTGTTGTCCCCCGCAGTCAGATAACTAACCTTATCGCTGGGGTACAGGAAATCTCCCGGAAATATTCTCTGCCCGTAGCTAATTTCGGACACCTGGGAGATGGAAATATCCATGTTAATTTCTTAAGGGAAGATTTAGATGAGGAGTTGGCCCGGAAGGCCTTAGCCCCGGCCCTGAAGGAGCTTTTCCAGTTAGCTGTCTCTCAGGGAGGAAAGATATCCGGGGAGCATGGGATCGGTCTTTTTAAGAAGCCCTATTTTCATCTATCCGTGGATAAAAATTACCTTGAACTGTTGAGGGGCATTAAAGACCTTTTTGACCCTCATCGCATCCTTAATCCGGGAAAGATTTTTGATTAGCCCGCTTTATTCATACCTTACTTGAAATTGGAGCCTTTCTTTTAACCCCATTTTATCTCACCCAGTTTCTTTATCTCGTTCTCGAAATATTCTTTTACCTCTTCCCACTCAGCTTCTTTTAACATCCGGGGCGTTTCATCAGGATCAGCGTCATTAAAAAACACCAAACTTTTCTGAATATGGATAAGATGGGAAGACAAATTCCCATATTTCTTATTGTAAAAACCTAATATTTCCGCTAATCGATAGCCGGCTTTACATATAAAATACAAATCAATAAAATCTCTTTTTGCCCCTCGAGTGGCTATAGCGTCTATTTTCATGGCGGCAATGTCCCAAATATTGGCTATACTCAATGACAAATATTTTAGAGGAGGGAAAACCAAAGGATATTTATAAATAAAAAGGCTAAATTTTATCCCTTTAAATTCACCTAAAACGGTTCCTTTATCTGCCTGTTCTTCATTGAATGAACCCAGTTTTGACAGTTCAGCAGAAAAGACCTTGGGCACAAATTCCTTAGTCGTAAAAAAATCAAAATCTACAGAAATGCGGTGCCCCAATTGGAGGGCGGCGGCGGTACCACCCGCCAAATAGGCATCTTTTAAAATATCTGAACGAGCTAATAGGGCCAGAATGTCCCTGGCTCCTTTAACGAGCGCTTCTTCAAACATAATACCTCTTCTCTGGGCATATCTAACATAAGGGCCCAATAGTTAGCGCTTTTTTGAGAATAGCCGCGAAAATTAGCTAAGCCATCTTTTATTTCTGATTTTTTAAAATTCCTGCCCATCCAGGCAACCGCTTTTTCATCACCGTAATCCAGAATCCGCCTCAGAATATACATCTTACTTTTCTCCCGGTCTATCTTTTCAAATTCTACATCCCAAAAATATTTCTTTAGGAATCCAGGTAGTTTCTTCATCAGTTCACTTTATACCACAATGTTAGCATCTAACCATATTTTCATGATGCCCTGGCAATTTAGTGTCTAGAAATTTCAAAGTTGTAGGGACTTGATTCATCAAGCCCGCGGGTTGGATGAATCCGACCCCTACAAATTTGTAAAAAAGTTGTCGCCGCAGGCGGTCTAATTTAATAAGGGAGACTTGTTTTCAGGAAGACAGGTTTCAGTCGGTTATAAGCTCCCTCTTCCGTTTTTTGAATTTCTCCTTTTCCTTCCCCAAAATTTTTAATTCTTCCTTTATCTTTTTCTCAAGGTTCTCCAGGCCCAAATTGCCCGCCGCTCCTAAGTGCTTCCGGAAGGAGATAATCTTCCCGGGAGTTAGGGATTTGAGATGCTCAATATCCTCGGCCACCTGGCGGTAAGCCTCACGGAAAGGCATTCCCTTCTTTACCAATTTGTAGGCTTCATCAGTGGCAAAGATTTCCGGGGTGAAGGCTTTCCTTAAATTCTCTTTGTTTACCTTTAACCGGGAGATAACCAGGTCCGAGACTTTCAGGGATGACTCGGTAATCTCCAGTCCCCGGAGCAGGGGTTCTTTAGTAAGTTGCAGGTCTCGATTATAACCGGAGGGGAGACCGTTTACCAGACCCATTACCTGGAAGAGATAAGAGGCCGTCAGACTTGACTTCCCCCTGACTATTTCCAGAACATCCGGGTTCTTCTTCTGAGGCATAATGCTCGAGCCGGGACAGAGTTCATCGGGGAGAACAAAATAGTCAAATTCCTCTCGGGTGAAGAGAATTAAATCCTCCGCCAATTTACCTAAGTCAAGCGTTATTTGGGAAAGGGCGGAAAGGATTATGGCCTCTACCTTTCCCCGACTGTTATTGACATAGAGGACATTATTCTGAACTTTTTTAAATCCCAGGAGGTCAGAGGTTAGTTGGCGGTCGATGTTTAAAGGAACCCCGTAACCGGCCGCCGAGCCGAGGGGGCACTGGTCATTAAGTTCGTAGGCCGATTTCAAAATAATTAAGTCATCAAGCAAAGACTCTAAAAAAGCGCCGGCCCACAGGGCTAGCGAAGAGGGCATGGCCTGGCGGCTATGGGTGTACCCGGGCATAGGGACATTCTGATTCTGGTGGCAGAATTTCCAGAGGGTCCGGCAAAAACTTAGCAGGGACTCTTCTATCCGTAACAGCTTCTCCTTAGCGTAAATTCTCAGGTTAACAATTACCTGGTCATTGCGAGAGCGAGCCGTGTGAATTTTCTTGCCCAGGTCCCCTACCCTCTCGGTAAGATAATTCTCAATGGCCGTGTGCACATCTTCGTCCGAGGAAGAGATGGCAAACTTTCCCTTTTCCCGGAGGCGGAGAATTTCCAGCAGGGCTTTTTTTAGCTTCTTGAACTCTGCCGCCGTGAGAATTTTCAGGGAGACGAGCATCCGGGCATGGGCCAGGCTTCCCAGGACATCAGCTTCAATTAGTTCTTGATCTAGAAGATAATCATCCCCCACGGTAAATTTCTCTACCTCTTCATTTATTTTATAGCCTTTCTGCCAGAGTTTCATTAAAGTAGCACCCTTCAAGCAATTTTTGACACTGATGGACACTGATAAAGTGTAAGAAAAGGGGATAGGGAGATAAACAGCGATAAGGAGATATTATTTTAATTCTATTCTCTACTTCCATATCTCCACTATCCCCCTATCTCCCTTGCTTACACTTTAAATGTTTTGGTTTTTATTCGTGTCCATCTGTGTCTAACAAAAGGAAATTCCGACTCATTTATTGTAAGCGGAAACAAAGGCCCTAAAGGAGCGGTCGTAGGTCCTTTCCACCTCGGGAGAAAAGGCACAAGCCGGAAGCTCCTTGCTGGCTAAATGGTAAGTGATGCACTGGCAGCAGATTCCTTTCCGGGGACACGGTTCATAAGTACAGGTACAATTAGCCTTGCTTTCTTTCTGGTTACACTCCATTTTCTCACCTCCTGGTTCAATGTTAGCATATTCACTCCGGGCGAGCAAGAGGAATCTTAACTACTCAAGGCTATTGCCACAAAGACACCAAGCACACTAACTTCAACCTTCAGCCTGGTGCTCTGTAATATTAGTTTTGTATCATTTGGTAGTGTAGCCCTTTATGGGCGTAGAAGACGGGGACAAGCCCCTACACTACCTCAACTGCACCTGACAGAAATTTGGGTTACAAAGCACCAGGTAGTTACTAAATTTATGGTATAGAAATTTCCTTTTTAAGTAGTTGTAGGGGCGTCATTTATGGCGCCCGTTGATGCGGGTCGGATGAATCCGACCCCTACAGGTTCGCACCAAAGGTAGCTAATTTATCTTGTTTACCTTTGTGTCTTTGTGCCTTAGTGGCTAAATAGTTGCTTTTCAAATAGCTAACTTCCACAGTGATAGAGATACCTCCCCGGGGACGAAATTCGCCTCTCACTTCTGCCTTTTGGGGACGACAGATTTTGACCAGATCATCCAGAATTTTATTGACCGCCTCTTCATTAAAGATTTTCATGTCTCGATAAGAAAATAAATAAAGTTTTAGAGACTTTGCCTCAAAACATTTCTTATCAGGGATATAGCGGATGGTGATAGTTCCGAAGTCAGGTTGGCCGGTCCGGGGGCAGAGGGCAGTAAATTCCGGACAAGCAAAGGTTACCCAGTAATCCCTCTCCGGATACTGATTTTCGAAAGTCTCTAATTTCGCTTTTTGAGGTGAAGAGGGATAACCGCTTATTTTCCGACCAAGGAGCGTCAGCTCTTCCTTTTTTCTTGTTTTTACCTTTCTTCTGACCATTTTGTTAACCTCTTTAACTTTTTACCACGAAGTTCACGAAGCGCACGAAGAAGACATAAATGAACAAAATTATTAAATATTTTTAATATCTCGTTTTACTATTTATCAAAGTTTGCTT
>CAZUTJ010000073.1:0-5664 GCA_964622875.1 uncultured bacterium | reverse complement strand
GGTTAATTTGACAAAGGTAGAAGGTTGTGGTATAAATAAAACAATTACCCGGGTTGCCAGGTTCGCGGAACTCAGAAGTCAGGATTCAAGGATTTAGTATTTTTCAACCTTGAATCTTGAACCTAACAGCCTTCAGCCTAATAGCCTAACAGCCTAATTAACAGCCTTCAGCCTAATAGCCTAATTAACAGCCTTCAGCCAAGTAGCTGTAACCGTGAACCTGGAACCCGGCAACCTGAGTAGTTAGTGTTTATCAACTGTGAACTGATAACTGTCCACCGTGAACGGCTACACTTATTATACGAGGAGGGTAAGATGATGAAAGTTTTTATTGGTCTAGTTTTGCTGATGGTGATTGCTGTTTGTGGGTCGGTTTCCGCCAGCCCGGTTTCTCCTGAGGAAGGACTCACCCTCTGGCAGACTATTAAAGCCGGACGGGAGGTCATGGTGGTATTGGGCTTCCTGTCTGTGGCCACTTTCGCCCTGATTATTTACTATCTATTAAGCTTACGCCGAAGCATTCTTATCCCGGCTTCTTTTTTACGGAGCCTGCGTCAGCGTCTGAAGCAAGGCGATTCCGAGGCTGTTAAGCAACTCTGCCGGGAAGGCGATCATTTTGGCGCTGAGATTCTGCGGGCCGGTCTGGAGCATCGGGGAGAGGGAGTAGCTATGGTGCGCCAGATGATCCAGGGCGAAGGGACCAGAAAGGCCGCCTGGCTTTGGCAGCGCCTCTCCTATCTGCTCGATGTAGGAGTTATTGCTCCCCTGGTAGGATTGTTGGGGACGGTCCTGGGAATGATTCAGGCCTTCAATGTAGTGGCTGCCGGCGTGGCCACCGTCAGGCCGATTTGGTTAGCTGCCGGTGTCTCCATGGCCCTCGTTACCACCGCGGCCGGTCTTATCATCGGAATCTTCGCCATGTTCTTTTATGCCTTATTCAGGGGGCGTGTTCACTCACTCTTGAGCTGGCTGGAGACAGAGTGCGAGAGTTTCGTGGTCCCCATTAGCCTTCTCGGAGAGACAGCCGGTTCCGGGAAGGGAAGCAAACGGAGGTGAGACGATGAACTTTAGCACCAAAGGAGGACCTCAGCGTCCGGGATTCCAGCTTGCTCCTCTGGTAGATATCCTCTTTTTACTCCTTATCTTTTTTATGGCGGCCTCCGTTTATACTCAGTTAGAGTCAGAGCTGGATATAACGGTGCCTACCTCTGAGGTGGCTACTCCCATTACCCGCGCCCCCGGCGAGATCATTATCAATATAGATAGGGAGGGTGAGATTACGGTAAATCAGCGTCAGCTTACCATTGAGGAATTAGAGGAACTTCTGCTGGATATCGCTGAGGTTTACCAGGGGCAGCCGGTGATTATTCGGGCCGACAGGGAGACCCCTTACCACTATGTTATCCGCTCTCTGGATGCCTGCGCCCAGGCCGATATCTGGAATATATCTTTTGCTGTTATGAAGATTGAGGAGGAAGGAGAAGAATGAAAACTTTCTTCATCTCGCTTGCCGGCGCGGTTCTCCTGACAATTTTCTTACTCTCTGCTGCTCAGGCCGCTTCCCCGACACCGGAACAACTTGATTTTGCTGACGGGCTTTTTTCCCGGGGATTTTACGAGCTAGCCGCAATAGAATACCGCCGGTTTCTCCAGGAACATCCGCAAGGAACTCAAAGGGAGCTGGCGCTTTATCGGCTGGGGGAATGCTACCGCCTCCTGGGCAAAGAGGAGGAAGCTATTAAGATCTACCAGAAACAATTGGCAGGCTTTCCCGAGGGAGAGAGGGCCGGGCATGCCCACTATCGTTTAAGCCAACTCTTTCGGAAAAGGGGAGACTACGAAGCCGCTTCCGGGCATCTGGAAAGGCTAATAGCCAGGCCGGGGGTGGGGAAGTTAAGGGATATTTCTCTCCTCAGGTTAGGGGAGGGTTACCAGAAGCTGGGCCGGCCCCAAAAGGCGCTCCTCGCCTGGTCAAAGATAGAGGGTGAGAGTGAAGTGGCCACCTGGGCGGCCTTTCGGATAGGGAATGTTCTCCTCCAGCAAGATGAGAGGGAAAAGGCCCTCCCTTATTTCGAAAAAGTAGCCGGGAAAGAGAATTTTCCTCTTTATGCGGAGGCGAATTTTCATAAGGGAGAGATTCTCCATAGCCTGGGACGCTACCGCGATTCCCGGAAGGCCTATCTGGCCGCGGCCCGGGCTTTTGCCCGGGATAGGAATGACGAAGGTTCTCTTTTTAGGTATATTCTTTGCCGGCTCAGATTGGGAGATGACCGGCAGGCCCTCGAGGAGGGAAAAAACTTCTTAAAATCTTTCCCTGATTCTCAGCGTACCGGGGATGTCCTCTTTTTTGTGGGCGAGGCTAAGTATAGGCTGGGAGACTATGAAGGCGCTCTCTGTTTTTTTAAGAGGTGCCTGGAGAGAGAACCGGCATCGCAGTTTGCCCCTTTAGCCCATTTCCGGAAAGCAGAATGTTATCGGCAGCAAAGGCAATGGGAAAGGGCGGCCCCGGCTTTCCGGGCTTTCCTGGAGGCTTTTACCGAGCATCCTTTGAGGGAGGAAGCGCTTCTGCGTCTGGGGGAAGCGCAGAAAGAATTAGCCGATTTCCGCGCCGCCTCAAAGACATTAGAGGCCTTACTTTATACCTATCCGGATACCGGGCACCGGGAGCAGGCCATGTTTCTTTTAGGAGCCTCTTATGCCCCTCAAGAGCGGTTTGAGGAGCTAAAAGAGATTTACCGGAAGTTACTCTCCTTAAGTCCGGAGGGTCCCTATGCCGGGAAGGCTCACTATTGGGTAGGGTTGGTGGAGATGAAGAAGGGAAACTATGAGCAGGCCCGGGTTCACTTTAGCAGGGCCTTTGCTAAAGACCAAAACCAGGATGCCTTAAGGGGTCTGGGAGAATGCTCTTATCTCCTGGGGTATAAGGAGGCGGCGGCCGGCTATTTCCTGAAGCTCGTTTCCCTGGACCCGGCTCGGCTTTTCCCGGAAAATTATCTTTGGCTGGGAGAGTATCTCCGTGAGGCCGGGAGGTGGAGTGAGGCCCTGAAGATTTACCGTCTTCTCAAAGAGAATCACCCGCTGGAAGGCCGGTTACTTGAGGCCCTCTACTATGGTCGGGGAAGGGCTAATCTGGCCCTCAAACAATGGGAGGAGGCGGACAGAAACTTTTCCTTACTTATGGATAAGTCTCCGGAGAATTTACTTTACCGGGTTCTGAGAGGGATAGCCCTTCGCCATCTCCAGGAATACGACCGGGCCAAAAGCTATCTGCTTGAGGCCGCCCAGTCGCCTGAACCGGCTATTGCCGCCCAGGCTCTGCTGGAGTTAGGGAATGTTTATTTTGACCGGAACCAGTTCCGGGAGGCCTCCAGCTTCTACCTGCGCGTTTCTATCCTTTACGATCATCCCCATTTCTCACCCCAGGCTCTACTCCGGGCCGGAAAAAGTTTTGAGCTGATGGGGGAGCCGGATAAGGCGGCCGACTGCTATCGGGAACTCTTAGAACGCTATCCAGACACTATCTATGCCCAGGAGGCAAAAGAAAGGCTATCGTCAAAAGACTTGAAAGAAAAATGAAAAGGTTTTAACCACGAAGAGCACGAAGTTTTTCTAAAAATTCTCTTTATTTCCTCTTCGTGAGCTTCGTGTTCTTCGTGGTTACAAAAGTATATTTATGGGGAGGTAGGCTATGAAGAGCCGGACAAGAAGATTTGTGCTGACCTCTTTGAGTGTCTCATTCCTGTTGCACCTACTCTTTGTCTGGGGAGCATTTTTCCACCAGTTAGGCGGTATACCCGAGTTAGCCCGGGAGGCTGAACGGATGTTTCGGGTGGAGGAGGTGGACAGCAGATTGCTGAAAGAGAGGCTGCCGGCACCGGCCTGGGCCGCTCTGAGAAGGGAAGCCCCGGCGGTAAGAGATATTTCTCTGGAGGAGGTGCAAGAGCTAATCAGGAAAGAGCTGCCCTTGCCTCCGGTAGTGGTAGATGAGTTCCTTTTAGAGGTGCCTGAGATAGTTGGCGAACCTGAGGTAGTGAGGCAGGAGATTGCCCAAATAGAAAAGGCTGTTCTTGTCGATGAAGTCTTCCCCCTTCCCCGCCGCATTGTCCCCCGAGTGGAAAGGAGACCGGGTAGGGGGCTCAGTCCTCTAGATGCTTTAGTGGGAAGAAGGGAGGGGCGGCCGGCGGGGGTGGGTGAGCCCCTGAGGGAAGCGATTTCGAGGCCGGTCTTAAAAGAGGCCCTGGCGCCTCTTGAGATACCTCTTGAAAAAATAGATGAGAAAATAGATAAACTAGAGGCAGAAGCTCTCCGGGAGTTAGTTCCGAAACATCCTCCTCTGGATGAACTGCTGGATATCAGGCTGGCTACTTATCATAAGGAAGGTGACCCCCGGGGATTTTTCCGCTTGACTATCTCCCCCCGGCCGGGCAAAAAGATTCCCTCTCTAGCGAAGGATGTTTTGTTCATTGTTGATTGTACCTATACTATCGGTCAGAGGAGATTAGAGCTGGTAAAGAAGGGGCTACGGGAATGCTTGAGGAACCTCAGGCCGGGGGACCGCTTTAACCTGATAGCTTTTGGCTCCCAGGTCTTCCGGTTCTCCCCCACGCTTATTCCCTTCGGCCGGCATGATAGGAGAGCCCTGGCTACCTTTCTGGGAAGACTCTTCCGGACGGGAGGAGATACTGATATCTATAGTGCTCTCCATCTCTTGACCCGCATAAAGGTGAGTCCGGAACGACCCCTTATTGTCCTTTTCATAAGTGATGGCCGTCCCACCATAGGACTGCGAGAGAGTTCGAAGATTATTCATCGCATCACTCGTGATAACGCTCTCCGGGCCAGCATTTATAGCCTGGGGATAGGGCGCTGGATCAATCGCTATCTGCTGGACCTGCTTACCTACCGCAATCGGGGAAGTTTTCTTATGGTGCCTAGACATGAGGAGATTCCGGCCCGGCTAACTGAATTTTTCCGGTCGCTTTCTGATCCTATCTTGATTAATCCCGTAATAAACATAGGAGGTATTGAGGCTGAGGATGTGCATCCCCGGGCTCTCCCCAATCTTTATCAAGAAAGAGAACTCCGGATATATGGTCGCTACGATGAAGAGGAGATTTTTGGCCTGAGGTTGGTAGGGCATTCATATGCGGGATTAAAAGAAGTCGTCTGGAGGAAGAGAATAGCGGAGGCCGAGCGCGGAGAGGCTGATATTGCCAGAGAGTGGGCCTACCACCGAATCTATTATTTGATTGGGCGGATGGCCGACGAAGGGCAAAATGAGGAGATGGCGGCTGAGGTGAGGTACCTAAGTCGTAAGTATAACATTCCCACCCCTTATGCCAGAAGATTCCTTTTCTGGAGGGGCTGGTAAACAGGGAGGTTAATCATGGCTAAGAAAGGTTTAATTGTCATTGCTGGAATAGTTCTGATAGCGGTGTCAGTAGCGTTTATCCTTAACTTCTTTGAGCCGCCCCCGCCTGATATCGTTGCCCAAGAACTACCTCATCGGGCCTATCTCCAGGATTTTTTGGCCGATACCGGATTGACTTTTGTCCCGGTTATAAAGAATGATTTTGCTTATTATAAACTACATACCGCTGACGAAGAGTTGGCCGGATTTATCTTCCTGGGAAGTGAAGAGGGGTGGGGCGGGCCGATAAATCT
>CAZUTJ010000072.1:0-5743 GCA_964622875.1 uncultured bacterium | reverse complement strand
TTAAAATCCGTTGGAGGCTTCCCCTCCGTGCCGGTTCGATTCCGGCCCTCGGCATAGTAGGGGCGGTTAGCTCAGTTGGTTAGAGTGCCACGTTGACATCGTGGAAGTCGCTGGTTCAAGTCCAGTACCGCCCATTTTAAAATTGCTAAATGGTCATAACTGCTCAGGTTCAAAGTTCCGGGGTTTACGGTTCAAGGTTAGAAAACAATGAAAGGTAAGGCAACCAACCGTGAACCTGGCAATCTGAGTAGTTACAATTGCCTTTCAATATAGCAGTTTAACAGTTTAACAGTTTAGCAGCGAGGATTATCTTATGGTGGACCTGGGAACATTAAGGCATAGCGCCTCCCATATCCTGGCTCAGGCGGTGCAGGAGCTTTATCCGGAAAGCAAGCTGGGTATCGGTCCGGCTATTGCGGATGGCTTCTATTATGATTTTGACCGGAAGATTCCTTTTGCTCCGGAGGATTTGGCCAGGATAGAGGAAAGGATGCAGGAAATAGTGAAGGCTGCTCTTCCTTTCCGGAAAAGTATTGTCTCCGGGAAAGAAGCCGGGGAAATATTTTCCCGGTTAAAGGAGCCTTACAAGTTAGAGCTTCTAAAAGAAATGGGGGATGATGAAGTGACCATCTACCGGCAAGGGAATTTCACTGATCTCTGCCGGGGTCCGCACTTAGCCCATACCGGGGAGCTGCGCGCTTTCCAGCTTCTCAGTGTAGCCGGAGCCTACTGGCGGGGAAGTGAAAAAAATCCCATGCTCCAGCGGATCTACGGGACCGCTTTTTCGGAAGAGGCAGAATTGGAGGAATACCTGCACCGCCTGGAAGAGATTAAGAAGAGGGACCATCGCCGGCTGGGAAAGGAGCTGGATCTCTTCAGCCTGGAAGAAGATATTGGCCCCGGGCTGGTCCTCTGGCATCCGCGCGGAGCCATGCTGAGAAAAATCATCGAGGATTTTTGGCGGGAAGAGCATCTCAAGCGAGGCTATCAACTGGTCTATACTCCCCATATCGCCGCTGAGAATCTCTGGAAGAGAAGTGGGCACCTGGACTACTTTCGGGAGTTGATGTATCCTTCTCTGAGGATGGACGAGCGAGACTACCTGCTCAAACCGATGAATTGTCCTTTTCACATCAAGATTTATGGGCAAAAGATACGTAGCTATCGTGAGCTTCCTCTACGTTATGCGGAGTTAGGGACCGTTTATCGCTATGAGCGCTCCGGAGTTCTACATGGATTATTGCGAGTGCGGGGCTTTACTCAGGATGATGCCCATATCTTTTGTACCCCCGACCAACTGCCCGGGGAAATTCTGGACATTATTGATCTGGTGCAATTTATGTTGAAGGCCTTTGGTTATGAGAAGTTTCAGGTAGAATTGAGCGTCCGTCAGACCGAAAAAAAGGAGGATTATTTAGGGGATGATGCCGGATGGGCCCGGGCCGAGGCCGCTTTAGCCGGAGCTCTAAAGAAAAAAGGGCTTCCCTACCGGGTAAGGGAAGGAGAGGCTACTTTCTATGGGCCTAAGATTGATATTAAGTTAATGGATGCTCTGGGACGAGGCTGGCAGGGTCCGACTATCCAGGTGGATTTTAACCTTCCCCAGCGTCTTCAGGTTACCTACGCGGGAGATGATGGGAAGAAGCATGCGGTGATGATGATTCATCGAACAGTGCTGGGAGCGCTGGAACGGTTTGTAGGCGGTTTGATAGAGCATTATGCCGGAGCCTTTCCGGTCTGGCTGGCCCCCCTTCAGGTTAGAGTAGTGGCTATTGGTCCGGAACAGAGGGTCTATGCCGGGAAAGTTCTGAAGGAGCTGCAGGAAAAGAAGCTCCGGGCGGATATGGATGCCGGGAAGGAGACCCTTAATTATAAAATCGGGCGGGCGGAACGAGAAAAGATCCCTTACATTCTCATCGTGGGGGCCCGGGAAGTAAAAGCGGGAATCATCTCGGTGAGAAAAAGAAAAGGTGGTCCCCAGGAAGCGATGAAAGTAGATAATTTTATTGAGGAGATTGAGGAAGAGATAAAAACTAAGAAGTAACTGCTTAGGCATAGTAAATACTCTAGTGCTCTGTAACATTAGTTCTGACACATTTTGTTTGTCATTCCCGCGAAGGCGGGAATCCAGACTGTAACTATGAATTCTGGATTGCCCGGTCAAGCCGGGCAATGACAGGAATTTATGTCACAGAGCACTAGTAGAACACCGCTATCATAAGCCAAATATTCCTCCCAAAAATCAGTTTCATTGCTTCACGTAAAGGCGCAAAAATATTCTTTTAATATGCCGTCGTGTATAAGCTCCGATCCAAAATTTATTAAAAGTTCCAATTTTTTGTCAGCCAATTTCAGATATAAACCTGATAGGCAGCATTAACAATTTCCTTAGCTGTCCCATTTTCATCCATAATACATTTTAGATCTTTGCGCCTTTGCGCCTTTGCGTGAGATATTTACTAAGCATTTACCCTTTATAAATGTCCGAAAGGAATAGGAACAAAGGTAAGGATGAAGATAAGAAGGGCGATGAGGGCCAGAACTTTCCTTTTCCTGTCCAGGGGCGTTATATCATCAAGGGGAGGAGGATGTCTTAATCCAAAAGCAAAGATGAGGGCGGCCCAGATAATCCAACCAGGCCAGAGTAAGCTGAGACCAAGCATGATAAAAAACATAAGCCGGGCCAGAAAAAAATGTCGCTGACCGAAAAGAGCATAGGTAATATGTCCTCCGTCAAGCTGTCCGGCCGGAATGAGATTTATGGCGGTAATCAATAATCCAATCCAGCCGGCAAAAGCCATGGGATGAAGGATAAGGTTGTATCCCTCAGGTAAGGGCCCCCTTACCAGGTAGGTGAGTAGGGAGAAAAGGAGAGAGCTTCCTAATCGCCAGGCCCCTGGAGGTGCCTGGCTGATTACCTGGGATAGGTTGAGCCCGATGATTATCGCCACCAGGGAAAGAACGAACCCGGCCAGAGGTCCGGAAATCCCCACCTCAAGGAGGGCCTGGCGATTAGGCATAGGAGATTTCATCTTGATAACCGCACCGAAGGTTCCCAGGAGGGTGGGAGCAGGAATAAAATAAGGAAGACTGGTCCGCACCCGATGTCGTCTGGAAGTAAAATAATGAGCCATCTCATGAACCAGAAGGATGCTCATCAGGGTGAAAGAGAAAGGCATGCCCAGGCGCAGAGCGCTAAGATCCCGAAGAGGATTTCCTCCCCTAAGTAATGTTCCCGCTAAAAGAGTCGTCAGGATAGTAGTCAGGAAGAGGAAAATATTGATCACTTCTTCCTCCATAGTCTAAGAGAGGACCGCTGGCGCCTGGACCGGCGGGATTGGCCCTTAGGTGATTTTGTTGATGACTCTTCTTCTCCTAAGTAACCTTTAACATAACGTTCGTAGTAAGCGGCTCTGTCTGTCCTTTCTGGGCTAAAGCTCTCCTGGTTATCCGGAGAAATTGCCTGAAGTTCAAGTCGGTTCGCCAGACTGCGAGCACCGGTTACCGATGCCCCCTGGCTCTTCACGAAATCGGCGATCTCCCGGTCGGATGAGGCCACCATTATATCCCGGGGATGGGGAGCCTCTTCCACCATCCGTTTGATAATTTCATCGGCGGTCTGACCCCGGCGCGAGTAGATGACCTCCACTCCTCCCTCTCTCCTGGTAGTAGAGAAATCCCCGCCGGCCCGCAGACCGTCAAAGACAACCGTCACCTTATCTCTCCTCTCTCCCTGGTAATAACGCAGCCGGGCTAAGAATCTCTCCCGCTCCCTTTGAAGATTATTCCCCTGGAGAGGGGCCGTGCTCCCGCTCGACCTCAAGACATTATAACCATCAACTATCAGCCACACCGGAAATTTCCCTTCCTATCTT
Source organism: uncultured bacterium (assembly GCA_964622875.1). Classification (GTDB taxonomy): domain Bacteria; phylum NPL-UPA2; class NPL-UPA2; order NPL-UPA2; family JAADIA01; genus CAZGXS01. Next base: position 1,868 of record CAZUTJ010000072.1, on the reverse strand, counting down.
CTCCCCTGAGCCAACCTCAACTTGGTGTTAGTCTCGCCTCCGTTCTGAATATAAAGAAGAGGCAAGGGTCTATCTACTCCTTCCCGAAACGGCGGCCGGGCCTGCCAGGGAGTGGCCGAAAGCACATTATTCAGGTCCATCCAGTACTGGAGGCGGGCCGAATTTAATCCCTGGGTCATATGAAAATGGTTAGCCGGAGCGTATTGTTTGTATTCACCCATGCCGGCGTATTTGGGGACGACGAAGGTATGGGGCCAGGTAGGGGTAGAGATGTTACAGACCGCTTGGGCCAGCTGCGGGGGAAGGTCAACGGTAACAGCCTCATCCCAGATAAGTGAAAACATCCCGGAAAGGGAGCTATAGGCCAATCTCCCGGCTAGGCCTTCCAGGCCGCCGGGCGAAATGAAGGTAACGGAATTGCCTAATCCGGGGAAATATCCTTCATCGGCTAAGGGCAACGAAACCCGGGACATAATCTTTTCCGGGGATAAGCCCGGCTTAGCGGCCCAGTCAAAAGAGGCGCTGCCGGAGTTATTGCCATCCACCAGTCCTCTCTTCTCCCAGAGGGTAGTTCCTTGAAGCCCCTTAATCTTCAACCGACGCGCCAGATTATTAATCTCCTTCGGCTCCCAGACCTTACGAAAGTCCATGAAAAGGGGCGGGTTGCCTCCGCTAAGATAGGTAAAGAAAAGCATGGTTAGAAGCCCCTGGACATCAGCCTCAGTGGCATAAGGCCGAGGGGGTTTAGGGCCATTATGGTCAAAGGTAGAATTAAACAAAGATTCCATTATATCAGCCACGGGCAGGGGGATAGCGCGCCTATCCGAACCCCATTCCAACTGGCTCATGAATCCGCCGCCCAGAGCATGGAGGTCGCTCATCAAATCTCGCTTGATGAGGTACATAGCCAGACTCTGGTTTAACCGCCGGCTATCCTCGGCATTGCGCAGTTCAATTCTTTCCCCTACCATCTTATCCAGCCAGGCCCGCAGCTCCAGAAGCTCTTTCTTATTATAGGCCTGCTTCCGGAGCATATCCGAGAAGAGTTTCATATCCAGCCGGGTAATCTCTATTCCGAAAATATTCCGGGTAGGGATGATATGGGCCAGGGCCGTTTCCATCCCCATGGAATCATGCCCTAAGATTACCACCCGTCGCCCTTTGAGGGCCTGAGTGGTGAGGGCGGCGTAACACCAGTCAATGAGGTTAGCGGCCGTATTCTTAGTCATCTTCGGCCGGGCCCCTCTATCCGGCCAGCTCCCCACATTGATGTGAATCAATCTCCCATACTGGGAGATGGCTCCGCTGGCCGCCTGGGTGAAGACCACCCCGGGTTTGGGGCCGCTGTTGCCACAGGTTAGATTAATAGGAGTATCAGCCGGAAATTGCTGTAGGAGAGAGATCAAACTCAACTGAGGGAAAGCCCAGGTATCGGGGAGACCAACAAGAATATCCACTCCCGAGCGGCGAAACTGATGAGCGACGATATCGGCCTGCACCTCTCCATCCACCAACACCGGCGACCAGACCACCGGAGCGGGTGTCTTATCCGGTAAAATTAACCTTTGGGCAATTATATCCGCGGCCATCTCCACAATATTGATGGCCCGCTGCCGGGAGGCAGCATCAATACGCGGGTCACCGGTAGCAAATACTCCCAGGGTAGGGATGCGGGGTTCAACCCTCCTCGTAACCGGTAAACGTTGGGCTTTGGGCATGATATTCTGCTCCTTTCATTTTTTGTCCTACACGGGCCTAGCGGAATTATAAATATTCAGTAAGCCCCGTGTCATTCCCGCAATCAGTGAGCGGGAATCCAGATTCCTGCTTAAAACATGCAGGAATGACAGAGAGAGGGAACGGTGTTC
>CAZUTJ010000071.1:0-5801 GCA_964622875.1 uncultured bacterium | reverse complement strand
CATATATAAGAAGTATACTTAGAAGTCCTAAAACTAAAAATACCTGAAATCTCCCCGCCTTTTTTACGCCCACTAAATTTAGAACAACAAAAAATACACAACACAATAAGGCGACAACATTTAAAGGTAAACCGGTTACTATAGCTAAATAAGCGCCCATCCCGATAAGAGCAAAAGCTCCTTTTAAAGACATCGCCAGCCAATTACAAAAACCGGCTACCGTTCCGATGAGAGGACCGAATCCTTTGATAATATAAAAATAGTCTCCCCCAGCCTTAGGCATAGCGGTGGTTAATTCCGCCATGCTTAAAAGAGTCGGGACACAAAGCAAGCCCGCGATTAAATAAGATATGATCACCGCCGGGCCTCCGCGGGCAAAAGCCATTCCCGGCAGAATAAACAGACCCGAGCTAATCATCGCTCCGGTAGCCACACAGAAAACATCTAAAAAAGTAAGCCCTCTCTTTAATCGCGGCTCCACAATAATCCTTTTACCCGCTAGAAGACTCCATCCGTTCTAGCGCAGTTCTCTTTTAGGTTTAATAGGGACAGACACCTGTTTTTCTTCCTTTTTCTCTCACCTTTAATAGACAGATACCCAATTACTTTCCACCAGGTTTCGCTCGTGGTGGCAATGATACGGGGTAGAGCAGGGCTTTTCCCTGCATTTTAGCTCTTTTAGTATTTTGTCAATCAATTCTGCCTATCCCCGGTTTTGGAAAAGTTCTTCTAAGTTATAGTGTCTAAATTTACGCTTCTCTACCGGCAGGCCTTTCTCTAATAAGGCTACCCAGAATTCGGGGAAGGAATAGATTGCCATCTGCAGATTGCTTCTTGGCATAGCCACTTCTCGGGCAATCTTTTTGGCTATAACTTCATCTATTCGTCCGTAATATTCTTTGAGCAACTCAGCTTGCCTCCTATATCTGTACTCATAGGCACCTGAGCCAAAAGGCATCTCCAGTCCCGGTCTTCGGGGGTCTCCGCCGCTGGCTAGCTGCCGGTTGCGAATCTCTGGATCCATAGCGGTGTCTGCCCTGAAGACAATATCCTCCAGGGGCAGGGCATACACTACCTTTTTTTCTTTGGGGTCATTATCCCTGAATACGGCAAAGAGGTTAGCTGTCGTCTCTAAGACCACGGCCTCCTTGGCTTGGGCATCGGCAAAGACATAGTTATGACCAACGGTGCGGGGAGCCTCTCTGACTATCTTTATGGCTTCTTCTAAATCATCTGCTTCTTCCAGAACCCTTCTCAATAAAAATGGCATCGGTATTCCTCTTAAGGTTTTATCAACTGTCTTAGCCCCAATCTGGGCCACCGATATACCCTCAATATTCATTCCACTCAACACCCCAATATAGCCGATATAACCAATGCTAACGAAGGGATGTTTCCCCTCGGGCTGATAGACTATAATCAGGGGATGGTCTTCAAGGCCGGTGCCCACATTCCAATCAAAAACCCGGGTATGATATAATCTCCCGGTTCTGGTGGCCTCTCCAAAAGCAGCAAAACTTGAACAGTGCATATAAAACAGCTCGCTAATAATATGTAGCCTCTGAAAATCCCTCAAGGGGACCCCACTACCTTTAGCCAATCCGCGCATCTCCTCTCGAAAATTCTCAGGAATAAAGGGACTTGCCCTCCAATAGGCCACATCAAGAATAAGGTTGATTATCGGGCGACTGATAAAAGGAATCCTTATTTTTTTGGTCAGCTCTCTGTTCAGCCATCCGAAGAAACTATCTACCATGCTTTTAACCTCATCAGCAAGTAACCTTCCCTGCTGGTAACCCATCTCAAAAGGGGTGCCTCTTAAGTGAAGGATGGGTATCTCCTGAGAGGTATTCAGATAAGCCTTTTTCAAAATCGCCTCCGAATCGGCCGGAGATTGTTGAGGACCACATCCACATAAAATGCCGAGCAGGAATAAAGCCAGGAGCGCTTTTGCCATTTTACTCTGTTCTCCTTTCCAGTACCCCGATAAATTCTCTGATCACCTCTTTTATGTAAGAGTCCATCTTCGGACCATAAAAGGACATGTGAGCCTCATAAGCATCGGTATGATGCCACTTCTCAGGAACAATATATCCAATCCAATCATTAGCTAAGTTAATAATAATAGGAAAATAGCCTCTCTCTTGAGCCATCTGTTTTAGCTCCAACCCGATCTCAACGCTTAGCTCACCCGGGAAGGCAATCAATAAAATATCGTTTATCAGGATTATATTTTTGAAGGTTTTTCTATCCAGAAAGAACTGCCCTAAAAAAGTAGGAATTCTAAAGCCAAGAGGTTGTAACTGGACCGGAGGAAGATAAATCCCGGCGCCGAGGGAGACTATCTCCACCTTTTCGTCAGTCTGGATATTTTCAGAAATCTCCCCCACCTTCTCAGTGAGGATTCTCCCCATCTCTTTGGCTTTCTCCAGAGAAGAGGGGAATTCCCCGGCTACCCGATGAGTGATATCGCCGGTGGCACCGCTGGTGAAGATAGCTACCACCCCGGGGAACCTTCTCTCTATCCCCTTCTGGAGCCAGCCAGGATAATCTCCGCAGATATAGAGGTTAGCAGAACCATGCACGGTGGCATGGGCAGCAAAATTCATGAGAAAAGCGATGGGGTGCCCACGAATATCATCTATCCTGATAACGCTTAGCTCCGGGTCTATGGGGCCGCCGGGAATCATCCGGTTGGCGCTCAAGGTCATTAGATAACCTTTCCCGGCTCCCATCCTCGCCGGGACCATGTTTTCATAGGCCCTAATTATTGCCCGGGCTATTCTTTTAGTGGTAAATTCAAAAATGTCTTTATTAAAATGTCCCATAACCTGCTGCTCTATAAATCTTTTTCCCATAACCCCGGTCCCGGCATGGGTATGAGTTGCCGATATTAACAAGTCCTCCCGGCCCAGGGGTAGTTTCTCTATTACCCTTTTATAGACTGCCTCATAAGCATCATCACTGACACCTAAAAGGTCTAAGCCGACAATAACCACAGTATCTTCTCCATCACTTAAAGCCAGGGCGCGGACATAGAGCCGGCTGTGAATCCCCACTGAGGGCACATTTATCCGATTACGAAAACCGGCAAGGGAAGTTCCTGCCGGTGGGGTGATGTCAACTTTTGCGGCTCCGGCCATTAAGGCTCCTCTATAATTGTCAAAATTTATTTGTGAACCGGCCCTTTGCACCGCCTCCATTGCCTTTAAATAATAGGGCCTTTGCCGGTATTCAGGATAGTGGGCACACCCGATAAACAGAAAACAGTAGGCAGAGAACAGCAGACAGAGGAAAAAAGGCCGGGGGCAAACAACCCCTGACTTCTGACTTCTGACATCCGGTTTCTGTCTTCTAATATTTAACATAGCTAGCGCAGCTCTCTTTTTAATCTCCGCATGGGGAAGTTTCGGCCCGGGCATTCAGTAATTTCACCCTCTATATCTTTGTGCATCCTTATGTTCCTTAAAGGGATCCCGTATTGCCGCTGCAAAAGCCTTACCAACTCCACCAGGGACCGAAATTGCCTTCTTGTCACCCACTGGTAGTTGAAGTTACCGACCAGGCAAATATTGATATCTCGGAGGCGATGAATTTCTCTCTGTTTTGTCCAGCGCCAACCTACCTCAATCTCACCGTCTCCGGAGTCAGTTCCATTGCCGATAACAAAGTGATAGGCTAATCCTCCTAGGCCTATTCTTCGGTGGTGCCGGTCAAACATTTCGGCATTCCCTCTCCTGGTAGCGCTATGATGGAGAGTTATAGTTTTCCACCTAACTCTTCCGAATTTTTCCCTCACTAATCTTTCTATCGGCTCAGGTGTTACTGATTCACGCGGGCCTACCTTCAAAATCTTCCAGCCCCCGGGAATAAACAATTTCCGCCCCACCTCCAGTTGGGTCGGGTCAGAGATAGCGTTTGTTCTCATAAGCAAGTTAACATCTATCTCATAAGCTTCAGCTATCCCCCATAAAGTTTGACCCTTTTCTACAACATGAAAAACACCCCGGGGCATTTCTCTTTCTACGATCCGGGGCCGCTGAACTGTGGCACACCCTAAGAATAAGGCTATCCCCGACAAGATTATTACTGCCCTGACAGTCTTTTTTATCATCTTAATTCCCCTCCTTGTAAAAGAACTTAGAGCAGCAGAGCACCAGGCAAAGTAAAGACAGAAAATGTTGACACTCTGACACTCTAATTGGTGGCTGAATAGTTACGTCCTCTGTATTATATAGCCCGTCCCAAAAGTTTTGCAATGAATAAGAGATATAAGATAGTCTAAAAGTTCAGCTAGACCAAATATAGAAAGTATGTCAAGAAATGCCTCATAAATGAGGCAACTACAAAGACGAACTGTAGTTGCTTGATTTATCAAGCTAATCAACGGATGTTTATGTTTTCCTATACCTCGAGCAAAAATGTTGCAAAACTTTTGGGACGGGCTATATCACCATGGTAGCGTCGCCAAAAGTATAGAACTTAAATTTCTTTTCCAGGGCGTACTGATAGGCCCGGAAAACAAAATCCCTGCCGGCAAAAGCAGAGACTAAAACCAGATGGGAGGAACGAGGTAAATGCAGATTAGTAATTAACTTATCCACCATCTTAAACCGGTAGTTAGGGGTAATAAACAAGGAGGTTGTCCCTTGCCCAGGTTTAAGCGCTCCCTCTTCAGTAACTGTCTCCAGGGTTCTCACCACATCTGTGCCACAAGCAACCACTTGCTTTCTGGATTTTTTCGCCTCGTTTACCTTTTCCGCTACTAAGTCGGAAACCTCATAATACTCCGCCGGCAATCGGTGTTTCTCTATCACTTCTTCTCTTATAGGACGAAAGCTCCCTAATCCCATATGCAGGGTCAGATAGACAATTACTACCCCCTTATCCTCCAGGCGCTGCAGCAGCTCCACGGTCCAGTGTAAGGCTGCGGTAGGGGCAGCTAATGAGCCTTCATTTTTAGCATAGACGGTCTGGTATCTGGCCGGGTTAGAGACGGGCTTCTTTATATAAGGAGGAAGAGGGACCTGCCCAAATCTTCTCAGGGCCAGCTCACCTACCCGGGAAGAAGGAAATTGGACAATCCTACCCCCCTCAGTAGTCCTCTCTAATATCTTCACCGTTACATCCTTCCCCACAATGACTTCCGCTCCGGGAAGAAGAGTAGCCCCGGGCTTTACCAAAGCCTGCCAGCGGCCCTTACCCAGGTCTTTTAATAAAAATAATTCTGCTTTTCCACCGCTAATTTTACGCGCTGGAAGTCGAGCCGGCATAACCTGGGAATCATTAAGCACTAAAACATCACCCGGGCTCAAATAATCTATCACCTGACGGAAAACACCCTCACCTACCCGCTGTTTTTTTCTTTCCAGAATGAGTAATCGGGAGGAATCTCGCGGCTCAACCGGATCCTGGGCAATAAATTCCCTGGGTAATAAATATTCAAACTCTTTTGTCTGCAATGTGTCTCTCTTGCCCCCCTCTTCATCTTCACTCTCTCTAACATTATTTTCTGTATGGTAACATACTTCCGCCTTGTTTCCCAGTAATCTTTTGCCCGGTTATCTTAAGTTCAAGTATTAGGAATTTCAATTCCTATACTTGATTACACAGATTAACAGGCAGATTACACAGATTACTTCAAATCTTGAGGCATAACCTCTCCCTTGTTTATAAAAATTAACTCTGACCCCTTTTTCCATTTTTCCGTTGGGGTTAAAACAACCCAATCTTGCCTGATTTTTAACAAAGCTCTGTCTTTTTCTCCCTTCCCTGCAGACCCTCCTGCCTGTTTCTCCTAT